>NZ_JAGPXZ010000908.1:0-2195 GCF_018070305.1 Micromonospora sp. M51
GGCCGCCGCCGATGACTACGCCGAGTTCCTGCTTGACCTCGACAGCCAGCGTGATCCGCTGCGCCGTCAGGTCCTCGCTGTCATCAGCGGGGAGCTTGGGGCCGACGCGGCGGTGCGCGCGCTGTGCGGGCTCGGTGTCGAAGCCACAGTTTTGGACGGGCCGGCTGTCGCCTCCGCGCTCGCCGGGGCGGTCGATCCGTTCTCCCCGCCGGTGCCTGGCCCGCGTGCGGTGCCCGGCGCCCCGATCACCCTGCGGAGCACATCGTGAACCTGTTAAGAAGGCCGAAGATGAGTTTCGCGGCTGGCGAGGATATGTCCTCCCCCGCCGCGTTGTCGGTCACGCCGTGGCACGTGCAGGTCGGCGACGGGTATGCCGCCACCTACGCGGTGTGCGGGTATCCGGCCGAGGTCGGCCCAGCCTGGCTCGACCCGCTGCTGTCCTACCCCGCACGGGTCAACGTCTCGGTGCACCTGGACCCGGTGGCGCCGCAACTGGCCGCGCCGATGCTCAAGCGCCAGCGCGCCCGCCTGGAATCCTCACGCCGGCTGGACGCCGACCAGGGACGCTTGGGTGATCCCATGGTCGAGGCGGCCGCAGCCGACGCTGCCGACCTCGCTGAACGCGTCGCCCGCGGCGCGGCGAAACTCTTCGACACCGGCATCTACGTCACCATCCACGCCCGTACCCTCGACGAGCTGCGCACCGTCACCGCGGGCCTGAAATCCGCCGCCGCCAGCGTCCTACTGGACCTGCAACCGGCTACCTTCCGCCACCACCAGGGCTGGATCTCCACTCTGCCAGTCGGCGTGGACGCACTACGCATGCGCCGCATCCTCGACACCACCGCCCTCGCGGCGGCGTTTCCCCTCGCCTCGGCGGACCTCGCCGCCCCGGCCCCCGGCACCATCGCGGCGCCCGAAGGCCTGCTGTACGGGGTCAACACGACCAGCAACGGGGTCGTGATGTGGAACAGGTGGGCGCAGGACAACCACAACTCGGTCGTCCTGGCCCGCTCCGGCGCGGGTAAGTCGTACTTCGTCAAACTGGAGGTGCTCCGCAACCTCTACCAGGGCACAGTCGTGTCCGTCATCGACCCCGAAGACGAGTACGCGCCCCTCGCCGAGCACGTCGGCGGCACGGTCGTGCAGCTGGGCCAACCGGGCGTCAGGGTCAACCCTCTCGATCTGCCCGCCGCCCACCGGCCCGACACCCTCACCCGACGCGGCCTGTACCTGCACACCCTGATCTCGGTCATGCTCGGAGCGACCCCGCCGCCAGGCGAACGCGCAGCCCTGGACCGAGCGATCACCGCCACCTACGCCCGCGCCGGAATCAACGGCGACCCGGCCACCTGGACAAAACCCGCACCGCTGCTGCGGGACCTCGCCGACACGCTCTCAGCCGACGACGACCCCGCCGCCGGGCAGCTCGCCGCCCGGCTCACCCCGTGGACGGTCGGGAACTTCGCCACCCTGTTCGACGGGCCGACCACGACCGTCCCGCGAGGGCACCTGGTGGTGTGGTCGCTGCGGCACCTGCCCGACGAGCTGCGCACGCTGGGCACGCTGCTGGCGCTCGACTCGATCTGGTCGGGCATCGACACCCCCGACACCGCCGCCCGCCGGCGGCGGCAGCTCGTCGTGGTAGACGAAGCCTGGCTGCTGATGCGCGACGGCGAAGGCAGCCGGTTTCTGTTCCGGATGGCCAAGGCGGCCCGGAAGCGGTCCGCCGGACTGTGCGTGATCACCCAAGACGCGGCCGACGTGCTGTCGACCGACCTCGGCCTCGCCGTGGTGTCCAACGCCGCCACGCAGGTCCTGATGCGCCAGAGCACGCAGTCCATCGACGCGGTGTCCGAGGCGTTCGGCCTGACCGCCGGGGAGGCGCGGCTGCTGCTATCGGCGCCACGCGGCGAAGGGCTGCTCGTCGCCGGTCGTAGCCGGATCCCATTCCGCGCGGTCGGGTCGGCGGCCGAGCACAGGCTTGCCGTAACCGGGATCGGGGAGACCGACTGATGTCCACCCCGACCTGGCCTATCGACCTCGGGAACTGGATCTTCGCCCGGCCATGGCTCGGCGTTGTCGCCGCCGTCACGATCGTCGCAACGGTGGGGGGCCACGGCCAGCTGCTCACCTGGCGGCACCAGCGATTCGCGGCTGGCGCGCGGTGGGTGACCATCGCCGCGCCGGCGGGG
>NZ_JAGPXZ010000909.1:0-2193 GCF_018070305.1 Micromonospora sp. M51
CACCAGCCCGATGGCCCGGACGCCGGGTGCGAGGGCGGCGGCGACCTCGTCGGCGACATGCACGCCGGGCCCGTCGACCAGACCGGTGACGGTGTACGGCTCGGGGCCGACGGCGGTCAGCACTGTGACCGGCGCGCCGACGCGCAGCCCGAGCGCGCGGTCGACGACCACCTCGCCGGCCCGGCGGGGTGACTCGCCCGCCGTGAGGCGCAGCCCACCCAGTTGGGCGCTGGACCAGCCGTGCCCCTGGTGGGCGTCCTCCCGCCCGCTGTCGGCAGCCGAGGGTCGGCCGTCCACGAGCGGCTGCGCGTAGAAGGTGCGGTCCGGCACCGCCGCCACGACGTCCGGCAAACCGGACAGCCGGCCGACGAGCCCGGCCGCGGCGGTGGCGGACCAGGGCCGGGTCGGCACGAACTGGTCGGCCGACGCGCCCGCCTCGGGGCTCTGCACCACGACCGCCGCCCGTGCCAGCCGGTCCGGCACCTGCGGGCGGCCGGAGGCGAGCAGCAGGGTGGCCGCCGCGACCAGCGTGACCCCGATGGCGACGGCCACGAACGCGCTGGCCGACCGGCGGACGCTCAGCACGACGACTCCGCGACGATCTCCCGCTCGGCGATCCGGGCCGCGACGGCGGCGGCGGTGATCCCGCCGGTCAGCTCGTCGACGACCCGGCCGTCGGCGAGCAGGAGCACCCGGTCGGCGTACGCGGCGGCGGCCGGATCGTGGGTCACCATCACCACTGTCTGCCCGTGGTCGTCAACGAGCGCGCGCAGCAGCCGCAGCACCTGCCGCGAGGACGCGCTGTCCAGCGCCCCGGTCGGTTCGTCGGCGAAGACCACCGCCGGACGGGTGATCAACGCTCGGGCCACCGCGACACGTTGCTGTTCGCCGCCGGACAGCTCACTCGGCCGGTGCCCGGCCCGGTCGGCGAGTCCGACGGCGTCGAGGGCGGCGGTGACGTCCCCGGCCGGCGGGCGGCGACGGGCCAGGCGCGACGGCAACTCGACGTTCTGCGCGGCGGTCAGTGTGGACACGAGGTTGAACGCCTGGAACACGAAGCCGATCCGGTCGCGCCGCAGCCGGGTCAGCTCGTCTTCGCCGAGGTCGTCGAGGCGGGTGCCGTCGATCGTGACACTCCCCTCGGTCGGGCGGTCCAGCCCCGCCGCGCAGTGCAGCAGGGTGGACTTCCCCGAGCCGGAGGGGCCCATCACCGCCGTGAACGTGCCGCTCGCGAAGCTGGTGGTCACGCCGTCGAGCGCTGTCACCCGCCGGGTGCCGGTGCCGTACACCGCGCGCAACCCCGTCACTGTCACCGTGTCTGTGGTCATGACCGTTTACGGTGCCGAATGCCGGGGTGCGGCGCGTCGTGCCAGGGCTGGCACTTGCCAACCCTCCCAGGGGTGGAGCCGGCGGCCCGGCAGGGCCGGCACGTCGTCCCCGGGGATGACCACCCGCGGGTGGACGCGGCCGGCCGGGCCGGCCGTTACCGTTCGACGGGTGACCGCTCTCCTGTTGACCCGACGGATGCGGCCGGTGGACCTGTACACGGTGGACGTGTTGCTGGCGCTGGCCGTGGGCGGGGCGCTCTGCCCGTACGCGGCGCTGGAGTCGCCGCTGCACGGTGGCGTACACGAGCCGCTCTGGGTGTCCGTGCTGGTCGGGATGGCCCTGGGGCTGCCGTTGGCGGTCCGCCGACGCTGGCCGATGACGGTGGCCGCGACGATCAGCTCCGTGGCCACCGTCACCCTGATCACCGGGGTGATACCCAACTTCGCGGCCGCCGCGCCGGCGTTCGCCATCGGCCTGGCCTTCTACACGGTGGCCGTGTCGACGCCCACCCGCCGGTCGATGCTGTGCGCCGCCGGTTGTCTCGCACTGGTGAGCGTCGCCCTGGTGCTGACCGCTGGCGACCTCTGGTCGCGTACCGGCGCTGTCGTCTACGCCACCGTCATGATCGCGCCGGCCTGGGTGATCGGCTGGCTGATCCGGGAGCGACGCGCCCTCGCCGCCCGGCAGAGCGACCAGTTGGTCCGTCAGGCAGCCACCGAGGAGCGGTTGCGGGTGGCGCGCGAGCTGCACGACGTGGTCGCGCACACGCTGAGCCTCATCGTGGTGAAGGCGGCCGTCGCCAACCACGTCGCCGAGGCCGACCCCCGGGAGGCGGGCGCCGCGCTGCGGGTCATCGAGGAGACC
>NZ_JAGPXZ010000091.1:0-12694 GCF_018070305.1 Micromonospora sp. M51
CCTCAGGCTCAGGTCGCACCCCGATCGGGGCGCGGCTCACCGGAGGGTCGGAGCCGTTCCCCCGATCCCTACCGCGTACCGAAGAAAAGCGCAGAAACCGGCGCCGAGGGCGGTCCCACGCCGCAGCGTTCAGCGCGGATCGGGTCGACCGGGCACCTGCCGGGGTTTCCGACCGCCGCCGACGTCCAGTGACGCCCGGTCGGCGGCCGAGGTGCCGGACGACCAGCCCTCGGCGTCGCGCACGCTGAGCCGACGCCGGGTGACCCCGGGGAAGAGCGTGTCCAGCCGCTCCCGGACCGCCTCGCCCCGCGCCGCGAGCACCGGCAACAACCGTTCCGCCACGGCCGTTGCCTTGTCCGCGTCGGTTGCCGCATCCGTGGCCGCCTCGGTGGCCGTCCGCAGCCGCTCGCCGATCCGCAGCGCGAACGCGTTGAGGAAGGACTCGTCCCAGACCTTCGTCCGCCGCCCCGACCCCGGCCGCCGCTCGGCGCGCCCGCGCAGCATCGCCGCAGTGGCCTGGACCAGCAGCGACGTGTAGAGCAACTCCACCGCCACCAGGTCGGCGGGCCAGCCCAGCACGGTCGCGAAGCCGAGATCGTCGGACCAGACCGCCTCGCACCGGTTCGCCGCCGCCACCTCCTGCACCAGCAGCGCCTTAGCGCCCGCGTACGGGGTGTCGGTGCTCAGCCGCACCCCGCCGGGCAGGTCGCCGCTCTCCGCCCCGGCGGCCAGCAGCGCCTCGTCGATGCTGTGCCGGGCGATCAGCTCCTGGGCCTTACCGGTCAACGCCTCCGCCTCCGCCGGAAAGGTGGTCGACTCGGCCTTGGCCAGCAGCGCGCGTACCCGATCGAGCATCGGTGACCCGCTGCGAGCCGTGCCGGCGGCGCGCGACAGCGCCGCGCCGCTGGTGCCCGGCGGTGGGCGCAGCACGGCGATCGGCGGCAGGCTCTCCACCAGCGCGAGAGTGTCCACTGCGGTCCGGAGCGCGTCCGCCCGGTCCAGCCCTTCCCGGGCCGCCCAGCTGGTCAGCACGCTGCGGTCGTCACCAGTGGTTGCCGCCAACGCGCGTAGCTGATCGTCCCACCAGGCCGGGACCGGCTCGGCCTGGTCGCGGCGCTGAACCGCCATCGCGTGGCGGACCAGCCGGGCCGCCCGGGCGTCGAGCCGCCGACCGGTGATCCGGTCCACGTCGACCGGCTGCCACCCGCGCAGCCACAGCCGGCCGAGAGCACGGAGCAGGCGACGCAGCAGTGCCTCGTCCACAGCCGTGGTGCCGTCCGCGACGCCGGTGCCGACCATCAGGTGGTCCAGCTGCCGTTCGGCGTGCCGAACGTCAGTGCCGCGTACCGCCGCGAGCGCACTGGCGACGAGTTCGTCAGCGTCCGGCACGGGCACCTCCTTCTCGGGATCACGCTGTCGCTGCACCTCGGGCTCCGGCCGTCGCTGCCTCTCCAGGCTCCATGATCATGCCGTCCGTGGCCCGGGAGTCGCGAAACGGGGAGGTCATCGGCCATCCGACCGTCCGCCCGACCTTGATCAACACGGCTTCCTGGAAGTCGCGGTGTGCCACTCGGCCGGACACCCCAGTTTCACCAAACCCGTGTTGATCACTCCTCGCGCGGTCGCCCGTCCTCGGCTTCGCCGGCATGGTTCGTCTGGTCCGGGGTAATTTGAGGCCGGCCTGACGCGGATGCGAGGTGTGGTGGTGGCCGATCTCCCCCTGCCAAGCGCACGCACCGCCGACGTGCGTTCCTCCATTCTCGTCGGCGTCCTGATCGGCATCGCGATCATGGCGGCGGTGGACGAGATCGTCTTCCACCAGCTGCTCGCCTGGCACCACTTCTACGATCGCTCCACCCCCTCGGTGGCGCTGCTCTCCGACGGGCTGCTGCACGCCGCCGAGGTGATCGCCCTGGTCGGTGGGTTCTTCTGGTTCGCCGACCTGCGTCGGCGGGGCGCCCTGTCGAGCCGGCTGGCCTGGGGTGGTTTCCTGCTCGGCGCCGGCGGATTCCAACTCTTCGACGGGATCGTCGACCACAAGGTGCTCCGGCTGCACCAGATCCGCTACGGCGTCCACCTGGTGCCGTACGACGTGGTCTGGAACCTGGCCGGCGCGGTGCTGCTGCTGGCCGGCGTCGCTGTCGTCTGGTGGGCCGGGTCCCGTCGGCCCGGCGGCGACCCCCGAGCCGTCCGGCCCGATGGCGGCCCTCGGTGACCGTGGCCGTGCCGCTGGCGCACGCCGGGCACGGTGCGGCCGGGCCGGCCTGGCTCCCGCTGTTCCCGGTCGCCGTGCTGGCGGGCGGCTACCTGTTGGCCGCCGTCCGCGACCCGCGGGGTTGGGACCACCGGCGCACCGCAGCCTGGCTGGTCGGCTGCGCCCTGCTGGCGCTCGCCGTCGGCCCGCTCGCCCAGACCTCCGGTGACCCGCGCGGGCACATGGCGCAACACCTGCTCCTCGGCATGCTGGCACCGCTCGGGCTGGTGCTCGGCGCCCCGGTGACGCTGTTGCTGCACGTCGCACCTGCGCCGATGCGCCGGCTGGTGGGCCGGCTGCTGCGTGCCCGCCCGCTGCACCTGCTCGCCCACCCGGTCACCGCCGCGCTGCTGAGCACCGGCGGGTTGGCGCTGGTGCTGCTCACCCCGCTGTACGCGGCGGCCGAACGCCACCCCGCCCTGCACCATGGCGTGCACCTGCACTACCTGGCCGCCGGGTACCTCTTCGCCTGGTCGTTGGCCGGGCCGGACCCGGCGCCGCGTCGCCCCGCACTGGCGGTCCGGGTCGGCGCGCTCCTGACCGCCGCGGCCGGCCACGCCGTGCTGGCCAAGTACCTGTACGCCCAGGCCGAAACCCTGCCGCCCGGCCTCACCGACCGGGACCCGGAAGCGTTCCGCTCGGCGGCCCAACTCATGTACTACGGCGGTGACCTGGCCGAACTCCTCCTGGCCGTGGCCCTCTTCGCCACCTGGTACCACTGCCGTCGCCCCCGGACCCGCCCGTCGCCACCCGCGTCGATCAAGAGGTTGGCGTCGCCACGGGCGGAGCCCTGACACCACACTCCTGATCAACACCGTGGTGGTATGTGTGTGGCGCACAACCCGCTGCTAACCTGGGTGGTGCAGGAGGCTCTCGCTTGAGGGTTCCCGCAACCGCCTTAAGGGCCCGCTCACGCGGGCCCTTCGTGCATCTGGCGGGCTGTGGGCGACCAGCACCAGGAGTGGTACCGCCGCTGCTCGACCCAGGACCAGAGCTTTTCGTTCGCCGCCGCCTCGCCTGGATCGTGACCTGTGCCGTTGACCATCCGGCGATACAGGAAGGTCACCAGATCCACGGCCTGCACCAGCCGCGAGGCGTGCGACGGCGCGAGGCCGTAGCGGTCGACCCCGCGCAAGATGATCGTCACATCCTGGGCGCCGATGGTCTTATTGCGCCGTTGTAGACGGCGACCTCGTCGAGGGCCGTACTCAACGGTGTACGACTCGTCCAGATAGGTGAGCAGCACCCACAAAGGATAAGACGTCGCTACACACTGTGTTTGGCTCGACGCGCCCCCTGTCGACGGGTCGAAATGGTTCACCGACCACCTGGCTGTCAGGTGTGGTGTGGCCAGGTGGTCAGGATTTCCTTGACCGGCATCGCGTCGCGCTGTGGATCGGGTGCTGGGGTGGGCCGTTTCGGTGGTGTGCGGTCGAAGCGGGGTGCCGGTGCCGGTTGGATCTCGCCGTCCACCTCGACGAACGTGCCCCGGGCGGCGTTGTGTGGATGCTGGTGCGCCTCACCGGGGGCGAGCACCGGCGCGACGCACGCATCCAGGTCGGCGAAGACCGCCGTCCACTCGTCCCGGGTCCGCTCGGCGAACCGCGCGGTGAACCGGCGGCGCAGCTCGTCCCAGCCGCTCGGGTCGTACTGGGCCGGCAGGTCCGGGTCGTCGGCGAGGTCGAGGCCGGTGAGGAGTACGGCGTAGAAGGCCGGCTCCATCGCGCCGACAGCCATGAATCCGCCGTCGGCGGTGGCGTACGTGTCGTAGAACGGCGCCCCGCCGTCGAACATGTTGCGCCCGCGCGGCGCGGCCCACAGGCCGCTGCCGAGCAGCCCGTGCAGGAACGAGGTGAGCAGCGCCGAACCGTCCACCATCGCCGCGTCGACCACCTGACCGAAGCCGGAGCGCTCCCGCTCCAGCAGCGCGGCCAGCACACCGACGGCGAGCAGCATGCCGCCGCCGCCGAAGTCGCCGAGCAGGTTCATCGGCGCGTACGGGCGTTCGCCGGCCCGGCCCAGCGGCTCCAACGCCCCGGCGACAGCGATGTAGTCGATGTCGTGCCCGGCTCGGGCGGCCAGTGGGCCGTCCTGCCCCCAGCCGGTCATCCGCGCGTACACCAGGCGGGGGTTGCGGGCCTGGCACACCTGCGGGCCGAAGCCGAGCCGCTCGGCCACCCCGGGCCGGTACGCCTCGACCAGCACGTCCGCGCGTTCGACGAGGTTCAGCAGGTCCGCCACCCCGGTCGGGGACTTCAGGTCCAGTGCGGTGACCCGCCGCCCGCGCTGCAACGGGCCGCCGGTCGGTGCGGCCAGCCGGCCCGCACCCGGTGCGCCGGGCCGGTCCACCCGCACCACGTCCGCGCCGAGGTCGGCGAGCACCATGCACCCGAACGGCGCCGGCGCGAGGCTGGCCAGCTCCACCACCCGTACCCCGGCGAGCGGACCGCCGCGCGTCGGGCCGTCCGGCGCGGTGCGCGGGCCGTCGTGCCCGGCGGCTCCCGGGTCGTCGGTCGGAGCCGAACCGCCGGGGCTCGGCCAGGAGGCCGTCACGCGACGCCCACCGGTTCGGCGGGGTGGTCGGTCGGGGCGGCGAGGCGGGCGACCAGGTCGGTCGGGGGCGTGAACCGGTCGCCGTAGCGGTCGGCCAACTCGGTGGCGCGGGCCGCGAAGCCGGCGGGGCCGCCCGCGTACTGCCGCACGTAGCGGATCACCCCTCCCGTCCAGGCCGGGAAGCCGATGCCGAAGATCGAGCCGATGTTGGCGTCGGTCTCGGTCCGCAACACTCCCTCGTCGAGGCAGCGCAGCGCGTCCAGCGCCTCGGCGAAGAGCATCCGTTCCTGAAGGTCGGTGAACGGCACCGCCCGGCCCGCGTCGGTGATCAGGTCGGCGAGACCGGGCCACAGCCGTCCCCGGGTGCCGTCGTCGTAGGAATAGAAGCCGCGTCCGGCGGCGCGCCCCGGCCGGTCGTACGCGTCGACCAGTTCGTCCACCAGGCGGTGCGCCGGCAGCGGGCGGAACTCGTCGCTGGCCGCCTCGAACTGGCGGCGGATCCGCTGGATCAGCGTGAGGCTGACCTCGTCGGCCAGAGCCAGCGGCCCGGTCGGGTAGCCGGCCTGAAGGGCGGCCTGCTCCACCGACGCGGCGGGGACACCGTCGGCGACCATCCCGATCGCCTCGTCCATGAACCGGCCGATCACCCGGCTGGTGAAGAAGCCTCGGCCGTCGTTGACCACGATCGGGGTCTTGCCGATCCGTCGGCCCAGGTCGAACGCCCGGGCCAGCGCCACGTCCCCGGTCCGTTCGCCCACCACGATCTCCAGCAGCGGCATCCGGTCGACCGGGGAGAAGAAGTGCATGCCGATGAAGTCCGCCGGCCGGTCCACTCCCTCGGCCAGCCCGGTGATCGGCAGGGTGGAGGTGTTGGAGGCGAGCAGCGCGCCGGGTGCCAGCACGGGCAGCACCTCGGCGAAGACCTGCTGTTTCAACGCCGGGTCCTCGAAGACCGCCTCGATCACCGCGTCGCAGCCGGCGAGGGCGTCCACCTGGTCGGTGGTGGTGATCCGGCCCAGCACGGCGCGGGCCTCCGCCTCTGTGGCGCGGCCCTTACGGACCTTGCGGGCCAGCAGCCGTTCGGCGTGCTCGCGGGCCCGCCCGGCGGCCTCCGGCGTGACGTCCCGGACCACGACGTCCAGCCCGGCGGTGGCGCAGGCGTACGCGATGCCCGCGCCCATCATGCCGGCCCCGAGCACCGCCACCCGGCGTACCGGCGGGGCGTCCACGTCGGCCGGTCGGGCGGCGCCACCGTTGACGGCCTTCAGGTCGAAGAAGAAGGCACCGATCATGTTCTTGGCGACCTGCCCGGTGAGCAGGCCGATCAGGTGCCGGGTCTCCACGGTCAGGGCGGTCTCCAGGTCGACCTGTGCGCCCTCGACGGCGGCGGCCAGGATCGCCTCGGGCGCCGGTAGCCGGGCCCCCTTGAGCTGCTTGCGCAGGGTCGCCGGGAAGGCCGGCAACTGCGCGGCCAGTGACCGGCTGGACGGTGTGCCGCCCGGCATCCGGTAGTCCGGGCGGTCCCACGGCTGCTTCGGCTGCGGGTTGGCCGCGATCCAGGCCCGTGCGCGCTCCAGCAGCTCCGTCGGCGTGGCCACCACCTCGTCGACGATCCCGGCGGCCAGGGCGTCGGCCGGGCGCATCCGCCGGCCGGTGAGCAGCACGGTGGTCAGCGCACCGGCCAGGCCGAGCATCCGTACCGTCCGGGTGACGCCGCCGGCCCCGGGCAGCAGGCCCAGGGTCACCTCGGGCAGCCCGAGCCGGCTGTCGGGCGCGTCCAGCGCGATCCGGTGGTGGCAGGCGAGCGCGATCTCCAGGCCACCGCCGAGCGCGGAGCCGTTGACAGCGGCGACCACCGGCCGGCCCAGCGTCTCCAGGCGGCGCAGGTCCCGTTTGATGGTGCCGAGCAGGTCGGCCAGCGCTGGCGCGTCGGCGCGGGTGGCCCGGATCATCTCCGGCAGGTCGCCGCCGGCGAAGAATGTCGGCTTCGCACTGGTCACGATGACCCCGACGAGATCGGGCTCGGCTTCCAACCGGTCGAGCGCCGCGCTCATCGAGGCGACGTACGCCCGGTTCATGGTGTTGGCGGACTGGGTGGGGTCGTCCAGGGTGAGCGTGACGATGCCGTCGGCGCCGCTGTCGTACCGGATGGTGTTTGTCATTGTCGTCCTCCGGGTCAGCAGCGTTCGAGAACGGTGGCGACGCCCATGCCGCCGCCGATGCAGAGGGTCACCACGGCGCGGCGCAGGTCGCGGCGCTCCAACTCGTCCAACGCGGTGCCGAGCAGCATCGCTCCGGTCGCGCCGAGCGGATGGCCGAGGGCGATCGCGCCGCCGTTGACGTTCACCTGGTCCGGGTCGAGGCCCAGGTCGCGGACGTACTTGAGGACCACCGCGGCGAACGCCTCGTTGATCTCGAACAGGTCGATGTCGTCGACTGTCAGCCCGGCCACGGCGAGCGCCTTGTGGGTGGCCGGGATCGGGCCGGTCAACATCAGCGTCGGGTCGGCACCGGTGACCGCCGCGCCGACGATCCGGGCGCGCGGGGTGAGGCCGAGATCCTGACCCACCTGCTCCGACCCGATCAGCACCAGCGCGGCGCCGTCCACGATGCCGGACGAGTTGCCGGCGTGGTGGACGTGCTCGATCGCCTCCAACCAGTGGAACTTCTGCAACGCGACGGCGTCGAAGCCGGCCGCCTCACCCATGGTGGCGAAGGACGGGGTGAGCCGGGCCAGCGCCTCCCGGGTGGTCTCCGGGCGTGGGTGCTCGTCGACGGTGAGGATGTCCAGGCCGTTGCCGTCGCGGACCGGCACCAGCGAGCGGGCGAAGTATCCGCCGGCCATCGCCTTGGCGGCCCGCTCCTGCGACCGCAGCGCGTAGCCGTCCACGTCGTCGCGGGTGAAGCCCTCCAGGGTGGCGATCAGGTCGGCGCTGACGCCCTGCGGCACGAACGACGTGGCCAGCGCGGTCTGCGGATCGGTGGCCCAGGCCGCCCCGTCGGAGCCCATCGGCACCCGGGACATCGACTCCACCCCGCCGGCCAGCAGCAGGTGCTCCCAGCCGGAGCGGATCCGGGCGGCGGCGGAGTTGACCGCCTCCAAACCGGAGGCGCAGAACCGGTTGAGCTGCACCCCGCCCACCTGGTCGGGTAGCCCGGCCAGCAGCGCGGCGGCCCGCGCCAGGTCGCCGCCCTGCTCGCCGACCGGGGTCACGATGCCGAGCAGCAGGTCCTCCAGCCGACCGACGTCCAGGCCGGGGTTGCGCTCGCGCAACGCGTCGATCAGGCCGACCACCAGGGAGATCGGTTTGACCCCGTGCAGCGCGCCGGTGTCCCGGCCGCGTCCGCGCGGGGTGCGGACCGCGTCATAGACGTACGCCTCAGAGGGCACGGGCGATCAACTCCTTCATGATCTCGTTGGTGCCGCCGTAGATCTTCTGGACGCGGGCGTCGGCGTACATCCGGGCGATCGGGTACTCGGTGGTGTAGCCGTAGCCACCGAAGATCTGCAGGCACCTGTCGACGACCTCGCACTGCCCGTCGGTGAGCCATGACTTCGCCATGGCCGCAGTGGACACGTCCAGGTCGCCCCGGTCGTGCCGGACGATGCAGTCGTCCAGGAAGACCCGGCTGACCCGGGCGCGGGTGGCGCACTCGGCGAGCACCATCCTGGTGTTCTGGTGACCCATCAGGGGCTTGCCGAAGGCGGTGCGCTCCTTGGCGTACGCGACGGTCAGCGCGACAGCGCGTTCCATGGCGGCGACCGCGCCGACGCCGATGACCAGTCGTTCCTGCGGGAGTTGCTGCATGAGCTGGACGAAGCCCAGCCCTTCGGTGCCGCCGAGCAGGTTGGCCGCCGGCACCCGCAGCTCGTCGAAGAACAACTCGGCGGTGTCGTTCGCGTGCAGCCCGATCTTGGACAGCAGTCGCCCTCGGCGGAACCCCTGCGGGTCGCCGCCCACCTCGCAGACCAGCAGCGAGACGCCAGCCGCCCGCTGCTCGGGGTCGGTCTTCACGGCAACGATGATCAGGTCGGCCAAGCCACCGTTGGTGATGAACGTCTTCGCACCGGTGACCAGGTAGTCGTCGCCGTCGCGGACCGCCCGGGTACGCATCGCCTGCAGATCGGAGCCGCCGTCCGGCTCGGTCATCGCGATCGCGCCGACCAGCTCACCGCTGCACAGGCCGGGCAGCCAGCGTCGCTTCTGCTCCTCGCTGCCGTACGCCACCAGGTAGCCGGTGACGATGCCACTGTGGACGGCCAGCCCGAGGCTGCTCTCCCCGGTGTACGCCTGCTCGTGCAGCATGACGGCCTCGTGGGTGAATCCGCCGCCACCGCCGCCGTACTCCTCGGGGACGGACAGGCCGAGCAGCCCCAGCTCGCCGGCGCGCCGGTAGTGCTCGCGGTCCGGGTGGCCCTGCGCCAGCAGGCGTTCGGCGTGCGGCAGCACCTCCTTGGTGAAGAAGGTGCGGGCCAGTTCGGCCAGGTCGTCGTGTTCCGGCTCGCGCCAGGGTGAGGGGGAGCCGTCGGTCGGGGGAGTCGGCATGTGCACCACCCTCGCGCGCTGTTGGCGGCATGTCAATAAGCCATCACCGGCGGTGGCACACGGACCGACCGGCGGACTGGACTCGACAAACGATCAACGGAGGCGAGGAGATCTTGGACAGTTTCCGTTACGAGCTGACGGAAACTGTCCAAGATTGCGGAACTTCCGGTGTCGGACGGCTAGCTGCGGGGCGACTCACGTCGTGCCGAGGCCACTAGCCGCTCGGCGAGTGCGACGACGCGGTCGCGGAGTTCGTCCGGGCGTTCGATGACGAACGGCAGGTCGAGCGCGGCGAGCACGCCGGGCAACCAGGCTCTCGGCCCGGATCTCCACGTCCTGCCAGCCTTCGTCCGCGCCCTCTCGCACCTCGGCGATGCTGGCCGGTAGCCGCCTGCGGATCTGCTCAACTGTTCCTTGTATCCGCAGCGACACCGCGTGCGGGTACGGCGCTCGTGCCATCGAGTTGAGAAGGTGCCCGGCCGGATCGTTTCCGGCGGGCGGCTCGAACGAGCCCGGCAGCGGTCTCGCGTCCGCGATGCGGTCGAGTCGAAGGGTTCGTTCCTCGCCGATCTCCGGATCGACCCCGGTGACGTACCACCGGCCGGCATGGTTGACCAGTCCGAACGGATGCAGCACGCGGACGCTGCGCCGGCCGTCGCCCGAGGTGTACTGCACCGAGATCGGCCGGTGATGGCGGACCGCCTCGGCGACGGCGAGCAGTACCTCGGTCTGCGGCGCGGGGAAGTCACCGGGTTCGGCGGTGAAGGCGAGGGACTGGAGTGCGGCGTCCAGTCGGTCCGCCGTCCGTGGCGGCAGGACGCGACGGATCTTCGCGGCGGCTGTCTCGCCCGCCGTGTCCGTTGCCGTCGCCAACCCGGCACGGCGGCCGGCGATCAGGCCGAGGAGGACGGCGAGGGCCTCGTCGTCGTTGAACATCAGCGGCGGCAGGCGATAGCCGGCGGCGAGCCGATACCCGCCGTAGCGACCGCGCACCGACTCGACCGGCAGGTCCAGGTCGACCAGGTGGCTCACGTAGCGCCGCACCGTGCGCGGTTCGACACCGAGGCGCTCGGCAAGCTCGGCCATCGTCCGGACGCCGCCGGACTGCAGGAGCTCCAGCAGTGCGAGTACCTGCGCTGTCGGTCGTGCCACGGTCCGAACTTTATCAAAATACTGGCCCAAATCTGTCCAGTATTCGCTCTAGCGTGATCTCGACGGACCCTTAGCGACCGCTTTGAGCAGGGAGAAGACATGGACTTCGTCTCGATCCGCATCATCACCGACGAGATCAACCGCCTGGTCGGCTTCTACGAGAAGATCACCGGCGTGCAGGCGACCTGGGGCAACGAGGACTTCGCCGAATTGCGCACCGCCCACGGCACGCTGGCGATCGGCAGCACCCGCACCGTCGCACTGTTCGCGCCCGGCTCGGCCCGTCCGGCCGACAACCGCAGCGTGATCATCGAGTTCCGCGTGGAGGACGTCGACGCGCTGTACGAGAAGCTGAAGAGCGTGGTGGACGACTTCGTGAACGAGCCCACGACCATGCCCTGGGGTAACCGAGCCCTGCTTTTCCGCGACCCCGACGGCAACCTGGTCAACTTCTTCACCCCGGTGACTCCGGCCGCGATCGAGAGGTTCCGCCGTTGACCGCTCGGCGCGGCCTTGAGGCCGGCAGCTCCGAGGAGGGACGGGAGGGCGTCGACGCCGAGGCCGGCGGTGTGAGCTGTCGATAGGGTCGGGCAGATGAGTGTCGAGACGGCTCCGCGCCGCCGCCGGTTGGAGCCGGACGCCCGGCGTGGGCAGATCCTGGCCTGCGCGGTCCGGCTGTTCGGCGAACGCCCGTACGCGGAGGTGTCGACCACCGACGTCGCCCGCGAGGCGGGTGTCGCCCGAGGGCTGGTCAACCACTACTTCGGCGCGAAGAAGGACCTCTACCTGGAGGTCGTCCGGGTGATGGTGACCATCCCCGAGGTGGCAGTGGAGCGGCTGCCCAAGGGTGATCTCCGCACCCGGGTGGAGGCCAGCGTCACCTGGTTCCTCGACGTGGTGTCCCGGCACAGCACCTCGTGGCTGGCTGCGGTCACCGCCCGGGGGATGGGCGGCGACGCCGATGTGGAGCGGGTGCTCGCCGAGGCCGAGGAGGTCGCCGCGGATCGGATGCTGGTCGCCGTCGGGCTGGCCGAGGAGGCCGAGAACCACGAGGAGCTGCGGGGGATGGTCCGGGCGTACTGCGGGCTGGCCATCTCGACCGCCCGGGAGTGGCTCCAGCGTGACGCGCTCACCCGCGCCCAGGTGCACCTGCTGCTCACCACCACGCTGCTGACGATCGTGGAGCAGGTCATCCCGCAGGTCATCGCGGGGGAGGGCGTGACGCAGAAGACTCGGCAAACGGCTGGGTGAAATAGGCATACGGCTTATGCTTATTTCGTCGGTGGGGGTACGCCGACTGTCGCGACCCGCGTCACCGAGGAGGAGACATGTCCCCATCTGCCCTGTCCTACGAGGTCCTGGTCTTGGACGGCCCGGTCCGGGCCGGAGAGCAGCGCATGCCGGACGGCTCGCCCATCCACTTCAATCCGACAGCCACCACCCTGATCTCGGGGGCCGAGGAGGCGCTGCTGGTGGACCCGCCGTTCACCCACGAGCAGATCGCGACGGCGGGAGACTGGATCGAGCGGTCGGGCAGGCGGCTGACGGCCATCTACGCCACCCACGGGCACGGCGACCACTGGTTCGGTGCCCCCGAGCTGGTCAAGCGCTTCCCCGACGCCGTCACCTACGCGACGCCCGGGACCATCGAGGTCATGCACCAGCAGGCCACCGTCGGGCGCCAAGAGGTGTTCGACAAGGTCTTCCCCGGGCTGATCCCGGAGTCGCCCGTCGATGCCATTCCGGTGCCGCCCGGCGGAATCCTGCTCGAAGGCAACGTCGCCCAGCCGGTCGAGACCGGGCACACCGACGGCGACCAGACCACTGTCCTGCACGTGCCGTCGATCGGTCTCGTGGTGGCCGGCGACGTCGTCTACAACGGGGTCCACCAGTACCTGCTGGAAACCGTCAACGGTGGCCTGAGGGAGTGGCTCAAGGCCCTCGACCGCGTCGAGGCCCTCGCGCCCCGGGCGGTCGTCGCCAGCCACAAGAACCGCAACCGCCCCGACGACCCGTCGAGCATCGACGAGACCCGGCGGTACCTGCTGAACGTGGAACGGCTGTTGGCGGAGAAGTCGACGGCCCTTGAGTTCTTCGACGCGATGATGGAGCTCTATCCGGACTGGGTGAACCCGGGACCGCTGTGGTACGGGGCGCTCGGCCTGATCGGAAAGTGACGTGACAATGC
>NZ_JAGPXZ010000910.1:0-2190 GCF_018070305.1 Micromonospora sp. M51
AGTACGCCCGCGCCGCGTCGGCCGACACCGCGCCGCTCGCCGTGGACTACGCCATCCGGGCCGCCGAACTGGCCGAGCGACGGTACGCGTACGACGCCGCGATCGAGCTGCTCAGCAACGCCGTCGAGGCCGCCGCCACGGTCGCCGGGGACCGCGACGCGCTGCGGGTCGACCTGCTCGGCCGGCTGTTGCGCGCCTACGCGCGCGCCGGTGCGGTGGCCGCCGCCCGGCAGACCCGCGCCCGGGCGTTCGACGTCGCCGCGCAGTCCGGCCGCGACGACCTGCTGGTCGCGGCGTTCACCGCGTGGACCGTCCCCACCCCGTGGCTGACCCACGAGTACGGCGTGGTGGACCACCGCGTCGTCGAGGTGCTCACCCGGCTGCTGCGCGCCGACGACCTGGACCCGGTTGCCCGTTGCCGACTGCTGGAGGCGCTCGCCACGGAGTTGGACGGCGAATCCGACCCGCGCGGCGTGGCGGCCGGGCGGGAGGCGTTGGCCCTCGGGCGGCGCCTCGACGACCCCGAGCTGCGGGCCCTCGGGCTGGCCGCGCGGATGCGCACCATGAGCTACGAGCGGGAAGCGCCGGCCCGTCGGGAGCTGGCCGTGGAGCTGCGCGACCTCGCCGACGAGCATGGGCTGGTGACCTACCGCTCGGTAGCCGAGCAGGTGCTGGGCCACTGCGCCGCCGCCCTCAACGAACCGGACGAGCTGCGCCTCAGCGTCGCCCGGCAGGGGTGGCTGGCCGAGACGTACCAGCTGAACGAGGCGCAGACCATCAACCTGTGCTCGTTGGGCACCCTCGCGCACGTCGCCGGCGACTTCGTCGCCGCGCAACGGCACTACGACGAGGTCGCCGTGCAGATGCGGCGGCAGGGTTCGCTGCACGCCGAGTCCTTCCACTACTTCTCCACCGGGACCCTGCTGATCAGCCAGGGACGGTTCGGTGAGCACCTGGCGGCGACCCGGCGGATCCGGGAGTCGTTGGGCCCGATCGTGGACGACCTGCTGGCGCTGGCGTTGATCGGAAGCGGACGCCTGGCCGAGGCGCGGGCCATGCCGATCGGGCGGCACACGTACCGCCCGGACTACTTCGAGTCGGCGTTGCTCACCGTCCGCGGGATGGTCATCGTGGCGCTGGGTCGACGGGACCTGGCCCAGCCGGTGATCGACGCGCTGCTCCCGGTCAGCGACCAACTGGCCGGTTTCTCCACCACCGCGGCCGTGGTGCGGCCGGTCGCGTTGACGCTCGGGGAGCTGTGCCGGCTGCTGGGCCGCACCGAGGAGGCGACCCGGCACTTCACCCTCGCCGCGCGGGTGGCCCGCCGGTGGGAGTCGCCGCACTGGCTGGCCGAGGCGACGGGGGCGTTGGCCGGCTGACCGGCACGGTTGGCGGATTCCAAGCCGGTTACAAGTGACACCGAGCATGATCAACAGATCTGTGCCAGTTGATCCCTCGGAAAGGTCACCGTGAACCAGAACCACCGCGAAGCCATGGCCGACGTGCGCGACATGTACATGGCGCACTCCGCGCTCCGTCGCGAATTCAGCCTGCTGCCGCAGCTCGTCCGGGACGTCACACCGGGCGACACCAGGCGCGCGGAGGTCGTCGGCGCCCACGCCGAGATGCTCTGCCACATCCTGCACCTGCACCACGAGGGCGAGGACCTGCTGCTGTGGCCGCTGCTGCTGGAGCGCGGCGGCGCGCAGGCGACGGCGATCGTCCCCACCATGGAGGCGCAGCACCACGCCATCGAGGACGCCCACGCGGCGGTGGTGGCCCTCCTCCCCCAGTGGCGTCGTACCGGACGCGACGGCGAGCAGCTCGCCGACGCCCTGGAACAGCTCCGCAGCGCGCTGATCGAGCACATGGCCCTGGAGGAGAAGGAGATCCTGCCCCTGGCGGAACGGCACGTCACCGCCAGGGAGTGGATGCGGCTCGGCGAGCACGGGATGAGCAAGTCCTCGAAGAAGCAGCTGCCGTTGGCCTTCGGCCTGGCCATGTACGAGGGCGACCCGGCAGTGGTCAAGGCGGTGCTCGCGCACGCCCCGCTGCCGGCCCGGTTGCTCATGCCGATCATCGCGCCCCGGCTGTTCGCCAACCACGCCCGGCGGGTGCACGGCACCGCCACTCCCCCACGCATCGGCGCCACCGCCAACTGAGCGGGGTCGGCGGCTCAGTCGACCGGCC
>NZ_JAGPXZ010000911.1:0-2187 GCF_018070305.1 Micromonospora sp. M51
TCTGTGAGTCATCGTGATGACTCACAGACATCACGCTCTCCGCAGTGTCCGCTTCCGAAACGGCCGGGGCGCCAGGCGGACCGACAGGGCTTCCTAGCCAGTGAGCTGGGCGCGCAGGGTGTGCGCGTCGGGGGCGGTGGCGGTCCAGAGCGTCGCCGGTCCGCCGGCCAACGGCAGCCGGACGACACCGCCCTCGACCGTCGGCGGGTCGACGGGTCGCGACGGGTCGACCACCAGCAGCGACCCGGTGGCCGGGGCGCCGCCGAGCACCGCCGGGCCGGCCCAGCCCGGCGCGTGCGGTCCCACCGCGAGAGACTGGCGCAGCAGTGGTCGACCCGCGTAGTCCACGTGGGTGTGCACCACGGCGCCGCCGGGCGTCTCGCCGTACCGGCCGCAGATCAGCTCGTCGCGCCAGCGCAGGCTCGCACCGGCTGCCAGCTCGACTCGGGACTCGGCGAGATGCGCGCAGCCGGCCGCCGCGACCAGCTGTTCCGGAAGCCAGTGCAGCGTGGCACCGGCGTGTACCACCGCCCGCACCGCCATCCGGGACACGGCACCCGAGCGGCCCGGCAGGGCGATGGACGCGGCGACGCTGTGCACCCGGACCGCCGCTCCCGGGCCCACCTCGATCTCCAGGCGCAGATCGTCGCCCGCGAGCGGTCCGGCCGCCCCGCCGACGAGGTGCACAGTGGCGACACCACCGTCGGTCGGGGTCTGGCGCAGCAGCAACGGCGTTTCGCCGCGCAGCTCGACCACTGCTGTGCCGCCCCGATCGTCGGCCCGGGCGACGAGTCGGGCGAGTGCTCGCATCAGGCCGGGCCGACCGGCGCGGTGAGCGGGTGCAGGTCGGCGTGGTGGGCCAGCTCGTGCCGGATCCACTCCGCGACCGCTGACGCCGTGGGATCTCCCACGATGGACAGGAAGAGGGTCGGGAGGTCGCCGCGCCGGGCCCGCGCGTCACGGTCCATCACCGCGAGGTCGGCACCCACCAGCGGCGCCAGGTCGGTCTTGTTGATCACGAGGAGGTCGGCGGCGGTGACCCCCGGCCCACCCTTGCGGGGCACCTTGTCCCCGCCCGCCACGTCGACCACGAAGATCTGCCGGTCGACGAGACCCCGACTGAAGGTCGCCGTCAGGTTGTCCCCACCGCTCTCCACGAGGACCAGGTCCACCGGGCCGACCGACTCGGCCAGTTCGTCGACGGCGTCCAGGTTGGCGCCGATGGCGTCGCGGATCGCCGTGTGCGGGCAGCAGCCGGTCTCCACCGCCCGGATCCGGGCGGGGTCCCGCACCCCGGCCCGCCGGAGGAAGTCGGCGTCCACGGTCGTGTAGATGTCGTTTGTCACCACGCCGAGCCGCAACTCGTCGGCGAAGGCCCGGCAGAGGGCGGCCACCAGGGCCGTCTTGCCGGAACCGACCGGGCCGCCGATGCCGACCCGCAGGGCACGGCCGGCGCGCGCCAACGGCGGGTGGGGGTCCACCCCCGGCTCCGGGTGGGTGTGCGGAACGGTCTCGTCGTGGGGTGGGGCGGCCGGCGGCGTGGTCGGGTCGACGGCGGGCACAGCGCTCGGCACAACGGTGTCAGGACGCAAAGAGACGCACCTCCCAGGTGGCATGGATTTCGGCATGGATGTCGGCGAGTGGAGCGGCGGCGGCCGGCAGCCGCTCCGGTGGGCCGTCGGCGGCCCGTGCCGCGTCGGCAGCGGTGCCGTCGCAGGCGTCGGCCAGACCGACCAGCAGGGCCTGGACCCGGTACGGGTCGAGGCCGAGCAGACGTACGCCGGCACTGGCCGCCCCGGTGACCGTCCCGTACGCGGCGATCGTGGCGGTCTCGACGCGGGACAGCCCGGCCGCGGCGCAGAGCAGACCCAGCACCAGCGGTTGGTGTGCGCCACCGGGCGTCGCGGGCAGGTCCGCGAACGGGGCGTCCGGCCAGATGGCCCGGCCGGCCCGCAGCAGAGCCCGGCCCTGTCGGCGCGAGACCGCCCGCAGCGCCGGTGCTGCGGTACGCGCGTCCAGCTCCGCGTCGAGCCGGGCCAGCGCCTGCGACCTGACAGCAGGATCAGCCAGCACACCCGACTGGGCGGGGTGCGCCGAGCCGACGGTCTCGGGCACCGCCGTCCGGTGCGCGGCCGCCGCGAACGCCGCGCCGACCAGACCGGCGGTGGCCAACCGACCGGCCAGGAA
>NZ_JAGPXZ010000912.1:0-2184 GCF_018070305.1 Micromonospora sp. M51
GCCGGCCGAGCGGGGTGGCCGGGCTGCTCTGGCCCGACCAGGACGGCCTCGCCGGGCACGCGGACGCCGCCGGGGTCGCGCACGCCGCCTGCACCGCGCTGCACCCTGCCGCCGGTCTCGGTGATCTCGGTTCCGCCTTCGGGGTTGACCAGCCGGAGTGGGCCGGCGCGTCCGGGGTGGCGCTGCTGACCGAGACGGCCCGCCGGGTGCGGGCCGTCGGCCTGGAGATCGGCAACGTGTCGGTGCAGGTCATCGGCAACCGTCCCAAGATCGGCCGGCGTCGCGCGGAGGCGCAGGAGGTCCTCTCCGCCGCGGTCGGCGCCCCGGTCACCGTCTCGGCGGCGACCACCGACGGGCTCGGCTTCGCCGGTCGTGAGGAAGGGCTGGCCGGGATCGCGGTGGCCCTGGTGTACGACGCTCCGGCCGCCTAGGCTCGCCGCGATGTCCAGCGACCCCGCCCCCGACCAGTCCGCCGCCGACGGCTACGTCCAGCGGGCCCAACTCCTCGCCGAGCTCGGCCGCTACGACGAGGCGGCGGGGGAGTTGGCCTACGGGTTGGCCCTCCAGCCGGATGACGTGGACGCGCTCACCGTGCTGGCCCGGGTGCACCTGGCCGCCGACCGCCCGGCTGAGGCGCTCACCGCCGCCGACACGGCAGTGGCCGTCGCGGCGGAGGCGGTGCCACCACTGGTCGCCAGGGGCATGGCGCTTTCCGATCTGGAGCGCTACGCGGAGGCGGCGGCCACCGCCGACCGGATCCTCGCCCTCGGCCCGGCAGACGCGTACGCCCAGCGGAGCGCGGCGGCGATCCTGGCTGGCGCCCGCAACGGTCAGCCGGCGCTGAACGCGGCCTGGCGTGGTGTCGAGTTGGCCCCGCAGGAGCCGCAGGCGCACCTGGTGCTCAGCCTGGTCGCCGCCCGGTTGGACCTGTTCGACCTGGCGGAGCGGGCCTACCGGGAGGCGCTGCGGCTCGACCCGCGGATCGCCGAGGCCGGCCACGACGTGGGGGTCATGCGGCTGGAGCAGCGCCGCTGGTCGGAGGCGTTGGCGCACATCGCCGAGGCGGTGACGGTCAGCCCGAGCCGGATCGACTCGCCACGGACCCTCACGTACGGGCTGCACCGTCTGGTGCTCTACGGCGCGGGCTGGTCGCTGGTCGCGGCGGTGCTTGTCGCGTTCGCGGCGTCGGCGGGCGACGGGTTCTCCCGCATCCTGGCGGTGCTCGCCGCGCTGACCGGGGGCATCGTCGTCTGGCAGCTCGGTGCCCGGCTGCCGGGGCTGACCCGGAGCGTCCTGCCCGCTCTGCTGCGCGCGGACCGCACGATGGCCCTGGCGATCTACGCCGTGGCCGCCGCGCCGCTGCTGCTGCTGGTGTACGCCATGGTCGGCTCACCGTGGCCCCTGGTGCTGGCCATCGCCGTCACAGCGGTTGCCGAGTTCGCCGTCTTCACCCGAACCGCCGTCCGCTAGGCGCGACGCGCCCACGTCCAGGCGTACCCCTCGTCCTCACAGGCGCTGGCGGCGTCGCAGAGATCCAGCGGGCGGAAGGTGTCGACCATGACGGCCAACTCGTCGAAGTAGTCCGCGCCGATGGAACGCTCGGCGGCACCCGGCTGGGGGCCGTGGGTGAAACCGGACGGGTGCAGCGAGATCGAGCCCTGCTCGATGCCGGAGCCGCGCCGTGCCTCGTAGTTGCCCCCGGTGTAGAAGAGCATCTCGTCGGAGTCGACGTTGTGGTGGTTGTACGGCACCGGGATCGACTGTGGGTGGTAGTCGACCTTGCGGGGCACGAACGAGCAGATGACGAAGTTGGGCCCCTGGAAGGTCTGGTGCACCGGTGGGGGCTGGTGGATGCGGCCGGTGATCGGCTCGAAGTCGTGGATGGAGAACGCCCACGGGTAGAGGTGCCCGTCCCAGCCGACCACGTCGAACGGGTGGTTGGCGTAGACGTAGCGGGTCCAACCGCGCCGGTGCCGGACGAGCACCTCGACCTCTTCGTCGTCGACGAGCAGCGGGGCGTCGGGGCCCCGGACGTCCCGCTCGCAGTACGGCGAGTGCTCCAGGAACTGGCCGCGTACGGAGAGGTAGCGCTTGGGCGGGCCGATGTGCCCGGACGCCTCGACGGCGAGCAGCCGGACGGGCTGGTCGCCGGTGGGCACCAGCCGGTGGATGGTCGAGGTGGGG
>NZ_JAGPXZ010000913.1:0-2183 GCF_018070305.1 Micromonospora sp. M51
GGCCCGGCCGTCGGACTGAACGGGCGCTCTCCACCGGACCGCGCCCGATCCGCCGACCCGCATTGATGTACGGGTCGAGCGCCTTGCGCAGGACACCGGCATTCTCGTCGGAGACATCGATCGTGTAGGCCACGCCGTCGAGACTGAACTCCACCGTCCGGTCGGCCTTCCCACCGTCGAGGTCGTCGGTCAGGACCGTGATTACTTTTCTCGCCATTGCCGATTACTCCCTGTGTGCGGCGGGATGTGTCCAAAGTCTGACCTATCACCCCGGTAATCCGCAACAATATGCCTTCCATTCATTCGGCGCGTCGCGATTCCGTTACAGAGCAAAACCGTGAATCGGTCCGATGACCGGGCTTCATTCCCCGAGGATCCCGGCGTGACCGGCGACGGCGGCGGCCTCGGCCCGGTTGGACACTCGCAACTTTCGCAGCAACGCGGCGGTCATACGTTTCACCGTCCTTTCCGAGACGTGCAGTTCTTCGGCGATGTCGACGGTGCTGCGGCCGGCGGCGATCGCCCGCAGCAGCCGCCGTTCCTCACTGTCGAGGTCGACCGACGGGAAGCGCCTGGGCGGCAGCAGAGTGCGCAGCAGTTCGGCCGGCAGCACCGCCCAGCCGTCGAGGATGGCCAGCAGCGGGGGCAGCAGCTCCTCCGGTTCGCTGGTCTTGGGCAGGAAACCCTCGGCGCCGGCCCGCAGCGCCTCCACCGCCGACTCGGGAGCGGCGGAACCGGACATCGCCACCACCCGTACCCGAGGGGTGGTCCGTCGGATCGCCGCCACCGCGCGGACGCCGCCGGGCGCGGGCATGTGCAGGTCGACGATGGCCAGGTCGGGGCGGCAGGCGGCGACGAGCGCCGCCGCCGCGGCGGCGTCGCCGGTGGAGGCGACCACCTCGGCGCGGCCGCTGCTGGTGATCGGGAGCAGCAACTCCAGGCCGCGGACGAAAAGGGGGTGATCGTCCACGACAACGAGTCGCAAGGTGGAGCTTCCCGGCATGTCTGGGCCGTTCCCCAGCGGGTACCGATCATGCGGGTTCGCACCGAACGAGGGGAGTCGGGTGGATGCGCGTACGGCACGGTTTGCGGGACCTGCTGCGAGGGTTGCGCCCCATCGCGCCGACACCCGCCGAGCGGCGAGCGGCGGAGGCTGATTCGGAGTTGCTGCTGCGGGTGTTGTGCCACGAGTTCCGGACGCCGGTGAGCACCCTGACCTCGTTGACCCGCGCTCTGGCCGACGAGCGTCGCGAGCTGACCAGTGCCGATCGGCGGGCGATCACCGAGCTGGCCCGCGACCAGGCCGCACACCTGCAGAGTCTGCTGCGCGACGCGACCGCCGGCACCGGCGCGCTGGCGCTGGCCGCGCAGCCGGAGCCGGTCGTCGCGCTGGCGGGCATCCTGCGGGAGGCCGCCGCGTTGGTGCCGGCCGGTCGGCGGCGGGCACGGGCCACCCGGCGGGCCGCCTCCTGCCCGGTGCCGGCCGGACGCACTCGACAGGTGCTGGTCAACCTGGTGCAGAACGCGTTGCGGCACGGGCCGCCCAACGGGCAGGTCGGGCTCTACGCCACGGTGCGCGGTCCCGGCGTGAGCATCCTGGTCACCGACGAGGGCAGGGTCGACGACGCGCTGCTGGTCGCGCTGCGGCGTCCGACGCCGGCCGTCGGGATGTCCGGTCTGGGCCTGTGGATCGCGCGGCAGCTCGTCGCGACCGACGGGGGAGCGCTGAGGGCGCACCGGCTGCGGCCCCGTGGAGTGGCGCTGGAGGTGTTGCTGCCGGTGGTCCGCCCGCTGGGCTGACCCGGCCGGGCCACCGGTTGGCCCGCTCGGGTCAGCCCAGCGGGAACGTCCTCGCTACCTGTTTCCGGTACCGAGGAGGTCGGATGTTCAGTCACGTCAAGGATCTGCAGTTCGAGGCCAAGCCAGACGGCCCGGACGCGGCTTTCGCCCGTCGGCTGCAGGAGGTGCTGGGCGGCAAGTGGGGCGAGATGACAGTCGCCAACCAGTACCTCTTCCAGGGTTGGAACTGCCGGCTGCCCGGCAAGTACAAGGATCTGTTGCTCGATGTCGGCACCGAGGAGATGGGCCACGTCGAGATGATCGTCACGATGATCACCCGGCTCGTGGACAATGCGCCGCTGACGCTGACCGAGGGGAGCGCGGCGGACCCCGGAGGTGCGGCG
>NZ_JAGPXZ010000914.1:0-2182 GCF_018070305.1 Micromonospora sp. M51
ACGTGCAGCGGTACGACGAGGCGTTCCGGCTGGAGTTGCCGGACGGCACCGACATCCACGTCGAGGTGGTCGAGCCGACCCGGCCGGTGCCGGGGCGCCCGACGGTGGTGCTGGTGCACGGCTTCTGCCTGGACATGGGCACGTTCCACTTCCAGCGTCAGATGCTCGCCGCCCGCGGTGACTACCGGATCGTGGCGTACGACCAGCCCGGTCACGGCCGGTCCGGCCGGTTGGAGACCGGGGAGTACGACCTCACGGTGCTCGGCCGGACGCTGCGCCAGGTGATCGACCGGACCGCCCCGGACGGGCCGCTGGTGCTGGTCGGCCACTCGATGGGCGGCATGACCATCATGGCGTTCGCCGAGTTGTTCCCGGAGCTGTTCGGCGACCGGGTGGTGGGGACCGTTCTGATGGCCACGTCGGGCGGGCTCATCGCGGAGACCAAGCTGGTAGCTCCCGCGCTGCTCGGCCGGGTCGGTGGCCCGGTGCTCTACATGGTCAGCAACGCCACCCGCTACGGCGGGCCGGTGATCGACAAGGCCCGCAAGTCCACCTCGAACGTGGCCTGGCTGTTGACCCGCAAGTACGGCTTCGGCACCCGCAAGCCCAGCCCGTCGCTGGTGTCCTACGTGGAGGCGATGAACTCCCGGACGTCGGCCGACACGGTGACCCGCTACCTGCGGACCCTGGCGACCCACTCGCGCTTCCCGGCGCTGGCGGCGCTGGCGGCGACTCCGGTGCTGGTGGTGGTCGGCGACAAGGACATGATCACTCCGGTGACACACTCCGAGGAGATCGTCCGCCGGTTGCCGCACGCCGAGTTCGTGAAGATCAAGGACAGCGGTCACGTGGTGATGTTGGAGCACGCGGACGAGGTCAACGCCGCCCTGGCGCGGTTTTTGGAGTCATTGCAGAGCGGGGAGGAACGGTGAGTCACGTCGTCAAGCTGCCGGCTGTCGAGGACACCCGGGATTTCGGCCGACGGCTGGCCGGGCTGCTGCGCGCCGGCGACCTGGTGCTGCTGACCGGCCCGTTGGGTGCCGGCAAGACCGCGCTCACCCAGGGCATCGGCGCCGGGCTCGGTGTCCTCGGGGACATCACGTCGCCGACCTTCGTGATCGCCCGGGTGCACCGACCCGATCCGGCCCGGGGCGGTCGGGTGGCACTGGTGCACGCCGACGCGTACCGGTTGGGTGACGCCACCGATCCGCGCGCCGAGATCGACGACCTGGACCTCGACGCGTCGGTGGACGACTCGGTGACCGTGGTGGAGTGGGGCGAGGGCCTGGTGGAGCAGTTGGTGGACGCGCACCTGCGGGTTCGCATCGACCGCCGCGACGACGACACCCGCATCGTGGAGCTGGACCCGGTCGGCGGCGACTGGGCCCGGCGGCTCGCCGATCTGGGCTAGCTCGGCGGGTGTCGTACCCGATGCCTAGAGTGCGGGGGTCCGACCCGCGCTGTGAGAGGTTTCTGATGCCCGACGACGCTCCCGCCCTGGATCTGCTGGCCCTGCTGCCGGAGCAGTGGCGTGCCGTGCTCACCCCGCACCTCGACCCGGCCCGCACCGCCGCGCTGGGCGAGTTCGTCGCCCGGGAGTACGCGACGCAGACCGTCTTCCCGCCGCTGGAGGACCTGTTCTCGGCCTACCGGCTCTGCCCGCCGCAGGGCACCCGGGTGCTGATCCTGGGGCAGGATCCCTACCACCGGGCCGGGCAGGCACACGGGTTGAGCTTCAGCGTCCGTGACGGGGTGACGGTTCCGCCGTCGTTGCGCAACGTCTTCAAGGAGTTGGGCGAGGACGTGGGTGTTCCCAAACCGCGTGGCGGCAACCTCAACGGTTGGGCCGCGCAGGGTGTGCTGCTGCTCAACGCGGTGCTGACCGTCCGGCAGGCCACCCCTGGCTCGCACGCCAACGCCGGGTGGGAAGAGTTCACCGACGCGACGATCCGTGCGCTGGACGCGGCACCGGAGCGGGTGGTCTTCCTGCTCTGGGGTGGCTACGCCCGTAAGAAGGCCGCGCTGGTCACCAATCCGCAGCACGTGGTGCTGGAGGCGGGCCACCCCAGCCCGATGAACCCGCGTGGCTTCCTGGGCAGCCGTCCGTTCAGCGCCGCCAACAAGGCGCTCGCCGACGCCGGCCTGCCCACCATCGACTGGGAGCGCACCGCCGGCTGACCGG
>NZ_JAGPXZ010000915.1:0-2181 GCF_018070305.1 Micromonospora sp. M51
ACAGCGGAGTGGCGGTGCGTGACGAGCCGGCCCTCGCCGCGGACGCGGTCGATCCAGCCGGTGTCCGCGCTGGCGTCGATCACCTCGGGCTGGTCGAGCAGGTCGAGCACGAAGCTCTTGTTCGTCGCCCCACCCTCGATGATCACCGTGGTGTTCGCCATGGCCCGGCGCAGCTTGCCGAGCGCCTCGTCACGGTCGCGGCCGTACGCGATGATCTTCGCGATCATCGAGTCGAAGTCGGCCGGGATGGTGTCGCCCTCGCTGACGCCGGTGTCCACCCGGATGCCGGGACCGCTGGGCAGGTCCAACCGGGCGATGCGGCCGGGCGACGGCGCGAAGTCACGGTCGGGGTCCTCGGCGTTGAGCCGCGCCTCGATGGCGTGCCCGCGCTCGGCCGGCGGCGCACCGACGAGGCGTCCACCGGAGGCGACGTGCAGCTGTGCCTTGACCAGGTCGAACCCGGTGGTCAGCTCGGTGATCGGGTGTTCGACCTGCAGGCGGGTGTTGACCTCGAGGAACGCGAACAACCGGTCACCGGGGTGGTAGAGGAACTCGACGGTCGCCGCGCCGCGGTAACCGACCGCCACGGCCAGCCGCTCGGCCGACGTCTTCAGCTCGGCGGCCTGCGCCGGGTCGAGCACCGGCGACGCCGACTCCTCGATGACCTTCTGGTTGCGTCGCTGCACCGAGCAGTCGCGGACACCGAGCGCCCACGCGGTGCCCTGCCCGTCGGCGATCACCTGGACCTCGACGTGCCGGGCCCCGGTGACCAGGCGCTCCAGGAAGACGATGCCGCTGCCGAACGCCCGTGCCGCCTCCTGGCTGGTGCGCTCGTAGGCGTCGACCAGCTCGGCCTCGTTCCTGATCACGCGGATGCCGCGTCCGCCACCCCCGGCGGTCGCCTTCAGCATCAGCGGGTAGCCGATCTCGGCTGCCGCGGACCGGGCGGCGGCGAGGGTCTCGACAGCGCCACGGCTCCAGGGCGCGACCGGCACGCCGACCTTCTCGGCGATCAGCTTCGAGCCGATCTTGTCGCCGAGCTGGCGCATGGCGTCCGCGCTCGGCCCGACGAAGGTGACGCCGATCTTCTCGCACAGCTCGGCGAACGCCGGGTCCTCGGCGACGAAGCCCCAGCCGACCCAGGCGGCGTCGGCCCCGGTCTCGGTCAATGCGCGCTCCAGCACCGCCAGGTTGAGGTAGGGGCGCGCCGACGCCGGGCCGAGATCGTAGGCGATGTCCGCTTCGCGGACGAATGTGGCGTTGCGGTCGACGTCGGTGTAGAGAGCCACCGTTTCGAGCTGGATGCCGGTCTCCGCGGCCAACTCGCGGACCGCGTGGATGAGCCGCATGGCGGCTTCACCACGGTTGACGATGGCGACACGGTTGAACACCCGAAAGACCCCTTAGCTAGACCTCGACCTGCATGCCGCGAGACGACGGCTCCCCGCAGTGATCACCTTTCCGCGTGGCGGCGGCCAGCGCTATGGCGCAACCACCGAACCAACAGTCGCTCAGTTGTAGGAAGTGCACAAAACTTTTTGGCGTCCCCGGGGAGGGCGTCGACCTCCACCGACCCACCCCGGCCGGGACCGCCACGGTACCCGCCACGTGCGCAGCGGCGGCCACGCGCCGGCGGCGCACCCGCAACTGTCACCCCCGGTCGGACAATCAGGTCGACCGAAGGGACCCGATGACAGTTCTCGACACCCGGGCGCTCAACCGCGCGACGCTCGCCCGGCAGCTGCTGCTCGACCGCGCCGACCTGCCCGCGCTCGACGCCGTCGCCCACCTCGGTGGCCTCCAGGCCCAGGAGCCGCAGGAGCCGTTCATCGGGCTCTGGTCGCGGCTGCGCGCGTTCGATCCGACGGTGCTGTCGACGTTGCTGATCGAGCGACACGTGGTGCGGACGCACCTCATGCGCCGCACCGTCCACCTGCTCGCCGCCGACGACGCCGTGGCCTGGCGCCCCCGCCACGACGCCATGCTGCGACAGCGGGTGCTCGGGGTCTACCGCGGCGAGCTCGACGGGGTGGATCTCGACGACCTCACCGCTGCTGCCCGGGCGTTGATGGCCGACGGCGAGCCGCGTTCGATGCCGGAGATCGGGCGGGCGCTCGGCGAGCACTGGCCGACGTCGGAGCCACGGGCGTTGGGCGAGATGGCTGTCGCACTGCTCCCGAT
>NZ_JAGPXZ010000916.1:0-2180 GCF_018070305.1 Micromonospora sp. M51
GCGATGACCCGGTTGGCGCGTTCGGCGACGTGGGTGAACGACTCCCCGCCCGGCGGCGCGATCCGGGGTGAGGCGAGCCAGGCGTCCATCTCCCCCGGCCACTGGTCGCGCACCTCGGCGAACGTGCGCCCTTCCCACTGGCCGAAGTCGCACTCGATCAGGTCGTCCTCGGTGCGGACCGGCACGTCGCCGAGGGCCCCGGCGATCGCCGCCGCGGTGGCCGTACACCGGGACAACGGTGAGCTGAGCACGGCCGCGACGGACGGGGCCAGCTCTGCCACCCGGGCACCGGTGGCGCCGGCCTGGGCCCGGCCACGCTCGGATAGCGGCACGTCGCCGCGCCCGGAGTAGCGTCGCTGCTCCGTGTACGGGGTTTCGCCGTGCCGGACCAGGATCAGCCGGGTGGCGGTGAAGGTGGGCCGTGGCTCCCAGGAGGCCGGCGCGGTCGCCGGGTCACTGCCGGTCGCCGGCTGGCCGGCGGCGGGCGACGCGGGACGGCCCACGGTGTCAGCCGGCGTGGGACGGCCGGTGGTCGCGGTGGCCGGTGGGCGGCCGGCGGCGGCGTCCATGGCGGCGTTGGCGAGGGCGTCGGCGTGCCGGTTCTGCTCGCGCGGGATCCAGCTGAACCGGACCGCTGTGAACCGGCCCACCAGCGCGGCGGCCTGGGCGGCGAGGGGCCGCAGGCCGGGGTGCTTGATCTGCCACCGGCCGCACATCTGCTCGACCACCAGCTTGGAGTCCATCCGGACGTCCACCTCGGCGGCGCCCAGCTCGGCGGCGGCGGTCAACCCGGCGATCAGGCCCTGGTACTCGGCGACGTTGTTGGTGGCCGTGCCGAGCGACTCGGAGCGCTCGGCGAGCACCTCGCCGGTCTCCGGGTCGCGGACCACCGCGCCGTAGCCGGCGGGGCCGGGGTTGCCCCGGGACCCACCGTCGGCCTCGACGGAGACCACGCGCGGCGCCACGACCTACAGGCCCGACTCGTTGGTGCGGACCATGATCCGTCGGCAGTCCTCGCAGCGGACCACGTCGTCGGGGGCGGCCTTGCGGATCCGGGCCAGGTCGGCACCGGACAGCTCCAGGCGGCACCCGCCGCAGCGGCCCGCGGTGAGCAGCGCGGCACCCAGCCCGGTGTCCTCGCGGATCTTGTCGTAGAGGTTGACCAGCTCGGCCGGGAGGTCGGCGGCGAGCGGCTGACGGGCGCCCCGCTTGAACTCCTCCTCCTTGGCGATCTCGGCCAGTGCCTCGTCGCGGCGCTGTTCGGTGGCGGCCCGCTTGTCCCGGGTCTCGGCCAGCCGCTGCTCCACGCCGTCCAGTACGCCCTGCGCGGTTTCCCGCTGCTCCATCAGCTCCAGCTCGGCGTCCTCCAGGTCGCCCTGGCGGCGCTTCAGCGACACCAGTTCGTGCTGGAGCGCCTCCAGCTCCCGGGCCGGGCCGGTGCCGGCGGCCAGTCGGTTCTCGTCCTTCTCCTTGCGGGCCCGGACCTGCTCGACGTCCTTCTCCAACCGGGCGATGTCCCGGTCCAGGTCGTCCACCGCAACCTGGGCGCGGACCCGCTCGTCCTCCATCGACGACAACTCGCGGGCCAGCGCCTCCAGCTCGGCGCGCTCGGGCAGCGAACGCCGGCGGTAAGCGAGCTGGGCGAGGTTGGTGTCGATCGCCTGGAGGTCGAGCAGGCGGCGCTGCACCTGAGGGTCAGCCTTCACGGTCGGGCTCCTTGTCGTCCACAGCGGGTGCGGCGGCGTGCACGGTCCACGGGTCGGTGTCCAGGTCGGACACCAGCGTCTCGACGTCCAGCGCCTCCCGGAGGAAGGCGGCCAGGTCGTCCAGCCACGGTCGTTCGGTCGCCCAGTGGGCGGCGTCGATCAGGGCGGGACCATCGGCGGCGAGGTGCTCGCCAGCCGGGTGGTGCCGCAGGTCGGCGGTGAGGAACGCGTCCACCCCGGCGGCGGTCGCGGCGCCGAGGAAGCTGTCCCCCGACCCGCCGCTGACGGCGAGGGTACGAACCATACGCCCGGGATCCCCCGCCGCGCGAACTCCCCAGGACGTGACGGGGAGCACCGCGGCGGCGTGCCGGGTCAGTTCGGCGAGGGTCATCGGCTCGGGCAGCTCGCCGATCCGGCCGAATCCCCGGTCGTCACCGTGGGCGGGCGAGCCGGGCGCCGGCCGCTGAAGTGGGC
>NZ_JAGPXZ010000917.1:0-2178 GCF_018070305.1 Micromonospora sp. M51
CCCTCCAGGCGGTGTGGGCGGCCCAGCGCGGCGGCCGCCGCGCCCACGTCGCCAGCGTCGACGCAGGACCGGATGTACGTGGAGGAGAAGACGGTGCCGTCCTCGGCGACCAGCGGGCCGCCCTCCACGCCGAAGCCGAACGTCCGACCCAACTGCTCCAGCAACGCGACGTCGCCGGCCGCCCGGTGCCCGAAGCGGAAGTTGCTGCCGACCACCACCAGCGCCGCGTGCAGGTGCTCGACCAGGACGTCGTGCACGAACTGTTCGGCCGGCACCCGGGAGAACTCCGGGGTGAACGGCACCACGCAGAGCACGTCCACGCCGAGCGCCTCGATCAGCTCGGCCTTGCGGGCCGGCTCGGTGAGCACCGCCGGGTGCGAACCGGGGCGGACCACCTCGGCCGGGTGCGGGTCGAAGGTGACCACCACCGACTGCACGCCCAGCTCGCGGGCCCGGGCCACGGTGTGCCCGATGGTCGCCTGGTGCCCCTTGTGCACGCCGTCGAAGACGCCGATGGTGACCACCGAGCGTCCCCACCCGCCGGGCGCCGCGTCGTAGCCCCGCCACCGCTGCATGCCGTTCCTCTCTGCTGTCCCGCCGCCGGCGGGTCGACACCGCCGGCTGCCGGCCGACGGACCTGCGCCCACGGTCAGGCCGGGGCGAGCACGATCTCCGCCCGAGCCCGGCCGTCCCGCTCGCTGACGATAGCGATCAAGCCGCCGGCCGGCCCGAACACGGCGTACGGCCCGGTGAGGCCGGCCGGGTCCAGTGGCCCACCGTGGGCGAGCACCCGGGCCTCGTCGGGCGTGGCCTCCCGGCGCGCGAAGAACCGGTCGGCCGCCGCGTCCAGGGGCAGGTTCACCACGTCCGGGGCGCGCTGCTCCAACTCGTCGAGGGTGGCCGCCTCGGCGAGGGTGAAGCCACCCACCGCGGTGCGCCGCAACGCCGTGAGGTGCCCACCGACGCCGAGCGTCAGGCCCGCGTCCCGGGCGATGGCCCGGATGTACGTGCCGGAGGAACAGGTCACGTCCACGTCCACGTCCACCACGTCCGACTCGGTGCGGCGGATCGCCAGCACCGCCAGCCGGGAGATGGTGACCCGCCGCGCCGGCAGCTCGACGCTCTCCCCGTCGCGGACCCGCTTGTACGCCCGCTGCCCGTCGATCTTGATGGCGCTGACCGCGCTCGGCACCTGGTCCACCTCACCGCTGAGCCCGGCCAGCGCCGAGCGGATCGCGTCGTCGTTACCCGGGATCGGGAAGTCGACCTCGTCCGGGTCGCAGTTGGTGTCCAGCACCGCGATGACCGGGATGCCCAGCTTGCGGGCCTCGTCGACGGCGATGTGCTCCTTCTTGGTGTCGACGATCCACACCGCGGCGGGAAGCTTCTGCATGTCCCGCAGGCCACCGAGGGTGCGGGTCAGCTTGATCTTCTCGCGGGAGAGCTGCAGGGTCTCCTTCTTGGTGTAACCGGCGGCGGTGCCGCTCAGGTCACCCAGACCCTCCAGCTCCTTCATCCGCTGCAGCCGCTTGTACACGGTCTGGAAGTTGGTCAGCATGCCACCGAGCCAGCGGTGGTTGACGTACGGCTGGCCGACCCGGGTCGCCTGCTCGGCGATCGCCTCCTGGGCCTGCTTCTTGGTGCCGACGAACAGGATGCTGCCACCCTCGGCGACGGTCCCACGCACGAACTCGTACGCCTTCTCGATGTACTCGAGGGTCTGGCGCAGGTCGATGATGTAGATGCCGTTGCGCTCGGTCATGATGAAGCGCTTCATCTTCGGGTTCCAGCGCCGGGTCTGGTGCCCGAAGTGGACACCGCTCTCCAGCAGCTGACGCATGGTCACGACGGCCATGGTTGGGGTACTCCTCAAGGTCCCTGGTTGTCACGCCCGACCGGTGGCCGGGCGTCCTGGCGCCTGGTCGCCGACCCATGGTGGGCCCGATCAAGATCGGGACCAGGGAGGCCGTCGCTCCACGACGATTCGTGAAGAGGGCGCGCGAGGTCGACCGCACGAGGCGGTCGCCAGTTGGCCAGTGTACGCCCTTCACCCGTTCAGCCGCCCCGGGGTGCGCGCGGGGCGCCGCCCCGGGCTCCCGCCCCATCGCCCGAGTTGCGGGAAGATCGCGCTGGTTCCTGGAAATAGTGGCCTCCGCGTCGCCAGAGGCCACTATTTCC
>NZ_JAGPXZ010000918.1:0-2175 GCF_018070305.1 Micromonospora sp. M51
TTCAAAGGGTTGGCGAGGGCTCGTTGCACGTCCACGACTCTGGCGGCGGTGAAGGCGTCGCTGTCGGCGTAGTGGGTGGCGACCTGGTCGGCGGCGGCGGCGAGGTGGCCGGTGGCGCCTCGGACGGCGTACACCATGTCGGCGGTGGCCTGCTGCGTCTCGTGGTGCGCGTGCAGGAAGGTGACCAGCTCGATGAAGGCGTCGCAGGGGTTGGGCAGCTTCGCGGACATGTCCTCGGCGATGTACGACAGGTGCGGCGCGTAGTTGCTCTCGACGTCGGCGGCGAGCCGGTCGGCGAACTCTCTGAGCTGGCTGATGTCGGCTTCGATGCCGCCGTAACCGCGTAGCCAGGGTGCTGGCCGGTCCTCTTCGGGGATCATGGATCCTCCCTACCCGTAGCGGCACCGTTTCCCTGAGTGAGGTTAACGGCTCAACGCCACCCTGGCAGCCCCCGTACGGCGGTCTGGCGGGTCAGCGAGGCAGGCCGGCGGCGCGCCAGCCGCGGGAGCTGCCCGGTCGGCCGCTGCGCGCCCAGGCGGACGGGGCCGTCGGCGTGGGAGCGGCGGCCGGGCGGGACCGGATGATGATCGCCCCCACCAGAGCGGCCAACTCCTCGGCGGTGGGCACGCCGCGGACGACCCGGAACAGCGGCTCTTCGGCAGACATGCCGTCAGGGTACGCGGCGCGAAGTTACCCGAAGCGCACAGTGGCGTGCCGGCGGTGTGAGCGTCAGCGGGTCCGGGTACCGTCTCACCGATGTCGAACGCGCTTCCCCAACTCGTCGCTGACCGATACCGGCTCCTGTCGCCGCTCGGCCAGGGCGGCATGGGCCGGGTGTGGAAGGCGCGCGACGAGGTGCTGCACCGGGACGTCGCCATCAAGGAGTTGGTGCCGCCACCCGGTCTCACCGATGAGGAGCGCCGCGAGATGCGCGAGCGCTCGCTGCGGGAGGCGCGGGCCATCGCCCGGCTCAACCACGCCAATGTCGTCCGCATCTTCGACGTGCTGCGCACCGACGGCGATCCGTGGATCGTCATGGAGTACGTGGCGTCGAAGTCGTTGCAGGACACGCTCGCCGAGGACGGCCCGGTTTCGGTGGCCCGCACGGTGGAGATCGGCCTGGGTGTGCTGGGCGCGCTCAGCGCCGCGCACAAGGCGGGCGTCATGCACCGCGACGTGAAGCCCGGCAACGTGCTGCTCGGCGAGGACGGCCGGGTGGTGCTGACCGATTTCGGTCTGGCCACCATCCCCGGCGACCCCAACGTGACCCGCACCGGCATGGTGCTCGGCTCACCCGCGTACATCTCGCCGGAGCGGGCCCGGGACGGCACCGCCGGTCCGGAGGCCGACCTGTGGTCGCTTGGCGCGACGCTCTACGCGGCGGTCGAGGGCAAGTCGCCGTACGCCCGCCCGTCGGCGATCGGCACCCTGGCCGCGTTGGCCACCGAGCCGATTCCGCCGCCGAAGAACGCGGGTCCGCTGAAGGCCGTCCTCAACGGGCTGCTGCGCAAGGACCCGAACGAGCGGATCACCGCCGAGGTGGCGGAGCGGTTGCTGCGCCGCGCCGGGGGCAAGCGGTCGCGCGGGATATCCCTGCTTGATGGCGTACGTCGGCCGGGGCCGAACGGTCCGCGCGAGCCGCGCCCGCCGCACGTGCCGGCGCCGCGACCTGCCGAGAGCGTCGACCAGCCGGTGTCGCCGCCGCCGGCTGCCGCTGCGGCCCCCGCTGCTGCTGCCGCGACCGCTGCGGCTGATGCCACGCCGACGGCAGTGGTTTCCTCAGGTGCGGCCGCCGACCCGACCGCTGTGGTGCCGGCCGACCCGACGGTAGCGGCACCGGCCGAGCCGACCGCCCCTGTCGACCGCCCGTCCGGGGCCGCCGCGTCCGGGGCCGCCGGGTCCGATGCTGCCGCGTCCGGGGCCGAGCCGACCGCGACGGTCGCGGCCGCGCCCGACACGAGCGGCGACGGTACGACGAACGTCGACGACGAGCCGACGGTGGTCGACGGGCCGCCGGTGGCTCCGGAGCAGCGCAAGCCGACCACGCCGACGTCGCTGATGCCGCCGGTGGGTCCGGCCGGCCGCGCGTCGGTGCCGCCCTCGGACGGCACGAAGCCGAACAACACCCGACGTAACGTGCTGATCGGGGCGCTGGTCGCGCTGCTGCTGATCGGC
>NZ_JAGPXZ010000919.1:0-2171 GCF_018070305.1 Micromonospora sp. M51
GTCACGCAGCGCCCACCAGGCGTACGCCAGCAGGCCGGTGCCGACCGCCCAGGCGGCGAGAATCAGCGGGCCGTTGGGGCCCTGCCAGATGCTGACCGGGGTGCTGCGCAGCGGGCCGCTGGGGAACGCTCCCCCGAGGAACGCGGACAGCGCGATCAGCGTCGAGCCGGCCAGGCCGGTCCAGCGCGCGAGGTGGGAAGGCACGCCCGACATGCTGCCAGCACTCCGGTCGGGCAGCGACGGCAGGCACCGTCAGCAGTGCTGGGCCGGGGCCAGGCTGCTGGAGATCGTGTAGTCGCCGGCCGAGCGGACCCGTACCTCGGTGAACCCGTCCACGCCCTGTCGCACGCAGCCGTCCGGGCCGTCCAGCGACAGCCAGCGTGACCAGCGCACCCGCACCGGCACGTCGCCGGGCGCGGCGGTCAGCCGCACCGAGCCCCGGTCGGCGGCGACGAGCTGGCCGGGTGCGCCGACCAGCGGCGTCGGGTCGGCGACCGCGTACAGCCGCCAGGTCGGATCACGCCAGACCTCCCGCAGGTACGGCAGGCCGGCGCGGATCAACGCGGCCTCGTCGCGGCCCCACCGGTCGGCCGGGGCGTCCGGTGCGATCGCCACGTACGTCACCGCCTCGTCGTGGAGCCACCGCTGGTAGGTCTGCGCGTTCAGGGTGCCGTCGTAGAACAGCGCGTTGCGGTCACTGTCGACCTGGCGTTCCCAGCCCCGGGCCAACGGCACTGTCGGTGGCAGGTACGCGGACTCCCAGTGGTCGCGCAGCGGCACCACCTCGACCCGTCCGGCGGGCTGGAGACGTTGCAGTTCCTCGACGAGCGGGCGGTGGAACGCCGGGGCGCTCTCCGGGGCACCGGCCCGGGTGACGTCGCTCGTCATCACCGGCGACTGCCACCACACCGTCGCGGCGAGCAGCCCGGCCAGCCACGGCGTCGGCAACGCCGCGTACCCGGCCAGCACGGGCAGCGCGAACAGCATCGGCAGCCGCAGCGCGTTGGTACCGATCGGGCTGGGCAGGTAGTACGCCCCGATCAGGAGCAGCACGGTGAGCACCGCGCCGATGCGCAGCACCCGGCGGCGGCGCGGCAGCAGGACCGCCACCAGTACGGCGAGCGCGACGTTGATCCGCATCGACTCGGCCGAGTACGGCTGGGTGCCGCCGTTGCCGAACAGGACCGCGATCGGCGCCACGGTGACGATCGGCGCCAGGGTCAGGACGAGGCCCTCGGCCAGTGGAGCCTCGGCCCGCCATCCACCCGCCAGCGCCCGCCCCGGCCCGTCGCCGCGCCGCACTGCCGCCAGCAGCAGCGCGGCCCCGGCCAGCCCGGTGAACAGGCCGGCGACCGGGCTCGCCGCCGTCGCCACCGCGGCGCAGGCGGCGGCGAGGGCCAACCGGACCGGACGCGGCGGGCGTTCGATGCTGACCGCGCAGAGCGCCAGCAGGCCGAACGTCAGCCCGACGGCGAAGGTGACCCGCCCGCTCGCCAGGTTGCCGACCAGGACCACGGCACCGAGGACGCCGGCCAACAGCGGGCGTCGGGCCCGGTTGCGGGCGAACAGCCAGGCCAGCGCGAACGCGCCGAGCACGGCGGCGACCGCCCCCAGTGGACGCACCCCGACCAACGCGCCCAACCGGGCGGTGAACAGGCTGTAGCCATACTGGTTGACGCCGCCGTACCAACCGAGGTCGAGGGGCGTCGCACCGTACCGGTCGGCGAAGTCGGCGCGGGCCACCTGCGCCGCGAGGTCGGTGCCCATCCGGGGCGCGAGCAGGAACGCGACGGCGAGCAGCACCGCCACCCCGGTCGCCGCCGCCCAGCCGGTGCGCCGCCCGAGCGGGCGTGGCGACACCTCAGGCATCGAGGACCCGTTCGGCCGCGGCGCGGGAGCGACGGCCGGTGCGCAGGTACTCGTCGAGGAACTCCCCCGGGTCGTCGCGGCCGAGCAGCCGGGCCACACCGGCCAACTCCACCCCGTGCCGGGGCAGTTGGTCGCCGGCCCGGCCCCGGACCAGCATCAACGCGTTGCGGACCTGGGCGGCCAGGGTCCAACCGGCGGCCATCTCCGCGGCGTCCGCCGGGTCGATCAGGCCGGCCCGCTCGGCCGCCGCGAGGACGTCGAGGGTACGCGTGCCGCGCAGCGCCGGGTTCGCGCCGGCGTGC
>NZ_JAGPXZ010000092.1:0-12691 GCF_018070305.1 Micromonospora sp. M51
CCACCCTGGCGCGGCGGGTCGGCCTGCGCGGTGCGGCCGGCGGGGCCGGCGCGGACCTGCTGACCGCCCGGGAGCGGGAGGTGCTGCGGTTGGTCGCCGAGGGGCACAGCAACAGCCGGATCGCCGAGCGGTTGTTCATCTCGCCGAAGACGGCAAGCGTGCACGTCTCCCGGATCATCGCGAAGCTGGGCGTGTCCAACCGGGTGGAGGCCGCCGCCCTGGCCCACCGCCTGGGCCTGCTCACCGAGGCCGCCGCGCCGCGCTGACAGCGGCTGCGGGATCAGCGCGGCAGGTAGATGCGCCAGCCCTCGATCGTGACCAGGTCGAGGCTGCCCGGCGCGACCCGCTGCCGCTCGTCGAGCACCCCGGCCAGCGGCGAGCCGGCCGGCGCGACCCAGGCCGGCGCCGTCGCGCTGTCCACCTCCCGCCGGTACGCGGGGTAGCGGTCGAACCCGGGGTGGAGGTTGTCGTCGACGACCGCGCAGACCACCCGCTCCGCGGTGGCGAAGGTGAGCCGGTTGCAGGTCCAGTAACCGGCGCGCACGTGCCGTACGCCGAGCTGACGCAGGGTGCTCACCAACTCGGCGTGCCGGGCTTCGGCGGCCCGGGTCGCCCCGACGGTCTGCGCCGCCCGCCAGGTGGCGTGAGTGGCGGTACCCACGGTGGTGGCGAGCAGCAGCACCGCGAACGAGCGGGCCACCGTCGACCGGACGCCGTGCCGGCCGGTCGCCGCCGGTCGCAGCCCACGCCGGGCCACCGTCCACACCGGCCAGAGCAGCGCCGGCAGGGAGATGAGCAGGCAGGACAGGTAGCGGGAACTCTCCACCGGCGTGAGCCCGGCGGCACTGCTGACGGTGTACGCCCCGAGGGTGGCCAGCGCGGCCAGCACGAGCGCCAGCCGGACCGCCGCCGCCACCCGGGGCGACACCGCGCCGGGGCCGACCTCGGCGGGGCCACTGTCGGCGGTGCGCAGGACCCGCCAGGCGGTGCCGGCGGCGACGGCCAGCAGCAGCGGCAGGACGAGTGCCCACCACAGCTGCCAGGTGGCGCACTGGCCGGGAGCGCAGAAGCCCATGCCCAGCGGCGGGCCGAGCACCAGACCGCCGTGCAGCCGGTCCACCCAGCCCGCGCTGGCGTTCGCGCCGCTGGCCACGAGCACGGCGTGCAGCGGGTTGCGCCCGGTCAGCAGGCTGTGCAGCAGCAGCGGGGCCGCCCCCAGCACGGCCGCCACCCCGAGCAGCGCCCCGGCGGCACCCCACAGTTCCCGGCGGCGGAACGCGACGAGGACCGCCCCGGTCGCCGCGACGTACGGCAGCACGAGCGGGTCGACCCAGAGCATCAGACCGGCCAGGAACCCCCAGGTGGCCCAGCGCGCCAGCCGCCAGCACTGCCGCCCGGTGTCGGCCGACGGCCCGCGGCGGTCGGTGGCCAGGTCCACGGCGAGCAGGGCCAGCGCCGCCGCGGCCACGTTCATCTCGGGGTAGCCGCCGCCGGCGATCAGCTGGTTCTTGACGATCCGGTCGGAGCCGAGGGCCAGCAGCACGACCATCAGCAGCCCGAACCACCGGTCCCCGGTCAGCCGCAGCGTCAACCGCCAGGCCAGCAGCAGGAACAGCGCGTACAGGGCCAGCGTGGGCAACCGCAGCCCGAGCAGCGACGGCCCACCGGCCACGGCGAACACCGGCGCGGCCAGGTACGCCTCCAGCGTGCCCATGTACTGCTGGCCGTAGAACCAGATCGGGAAACCCTCGCCCCGGGCGATGTGCAGCGCGGCCAGCCCCATGGTGGCCTCGTCGCTGTTCGTCGGGCGCGGCCTGCCGCAGCAGCCAGAGCCGGTAACCCACGCCGGCGAGCACTGCCAACCCGGTGAGCCAACCGACCAGGCTGGCACGTGCGCCGGGACGCGGGCGGGGCGCGCCCGCGCCGCGCGGCTGCTCGCGTACGCCGACGGTCATCACAGGATCATGACACCCGGACGTCGAACGGCCGCGCGGCGTTGCCGGCGGAGTCAGCTGACGGTGACGACCGAGGCGGCGGCGCGGGCGTCGATGGCCTGCTGGTACAGCCGGCCGGCCCGGTACGACGAACGCACCAGCGGCCCGCTCATCACCCCGGCGAAGCCGATCTCCTCGGCCTCCTCACGCAGCTCCACGAACTCCTCCGGCTTGACCCAGCGGGTCACCGGGTGGTGGCGGGGGGAGGGGCGCAGGTACTGGGTGATGGTGATCAGCTCGCAGCCGGCCTCGTGCAGGTCACGCAGCGCCTGCGAGACCTCGGCCCGCTCCTCGCCCATGCCCAGGATGAGGTTGCTCTTGGTGACCAGGCCGTCGGCGCGGGCCTGCCGGATCACGTCCAGCGAACGGTCGTAGCGGAACGCCGGGCGGATGCGCTTGAAGATGCGCGGCACGGTCTCCACGTTGTGCGCCAACACCTCCGGGCGGGAGCCGAAAACCTCGGCCAACTGCTCGGGGACGGCGTTGAAGTCGGGGATCAGCAGCTCGACGCCGCAACCCGGCTGCAGGGCGTGGATCTGCCGGACGGTCTCGGCGTACAGCCACGCGCCGCCGTCGGGCAGGTCGTCGCGGGCGACACCGGTGATGGTGGCGTAGCGCAGCCCCATCGAGACCACCGACTCGGCGACCCGGCGCGGCTCGTCGGCGTCGAACTCGGCCGGCTTTCCGGTGTCGATCTGGCAGAAGTCGCAGCGCCGGGTGCACTGGTCACCACCGATGAGGAAGGTGGCCTCCCGGTCTTCCCAACACTCGTAGATGTTGGGGCAGCCGGCCTCCTGGCAGACGGTGTGCAGCCCCTCGCGCGAGACGAGCCCGCGCAGCTGGGTGTACTCCGGGCCCATCTTGGCCTTGACCTTGATCCATGGCGGTTTGCGCTCGATCGGCGTCTCGGCGTTGCGCGCCTCGATCCGCAGCAGACGCCGCCCCTCGGGGGCCGCCGTTGCGGTGCGCGCTGCCTGGCCGGTCGTCGGCGCGGAGTGCTCGATCGTCACGAAAACGAGCCTACGCCCGACGGCAGGTGTCTATGTGCGTCAGGCGACCGGCGTCACGCCCCAAACCTTGTGACGCCGGACACCGGGGTGTCGAAAATGTGCGTCACACGAGCGGGATCCGGGTGCTACGGTCACCGCCAACAGCGATGACGGAGCCAAGTAGCGTCCCGACCCCGCCAGTGCAGAGAGCCGCCGGTGCTGAGAGGCGGTCTGGCGCCGGGGCGCGAAGACCCTCCCGAGCTGCGGGCAGAACGGCGAAACGCCTAGTAGAGCTCGCCCGGCTGGCCCCGGTCATCAGGCGACGAACGAGGCCTCCGCTTCGGCGGGGGTGAAGGTGTGGTGGCACCGCGAGGTTCCCGCTCGCCCACACCTGCCTGGGGCTGATGCGACGCATCGCTTCCCCCGGGCGGCGACGGCGTCGCGATCGACCGAGGAGCAGCGCGCCATGCAACGAACCCTGTCCCATCACCTGCCCGCCAGCATCGGCACGACAGTGCGGATCGCCGGCTGGGTGCACCGCCGCCGACTGCTCAAGTCGGTGGCCTTCCTGATCGTGCGGGACGCCGCCGGCCTGGCCCAGGTGGTCGTCACCGACCCGGCCGTCCGCGCCGAACTGGAGAAACTCACCGAGGAGACGGTCGTCGAGGTCACCGCCACGGCCACCGCGAACGGCACCGCGCCCGCCGGGGTCGAGCTGACCGACCCGACGGTACGTCCGCTGGGGCCGCCCGCCGCGCCGCCACCGTTCGACCTGTACCGGCCGGCGCTCACCGCGAGCCTGCCCACCCAGCTGGACCACGCGCCCACCGCGCTGCGGCACCCCACCCGCTCGGCCGCGCTGCGGATCTCGGCGGCCGCGGTGGCCGGGTTCCGGACCGCGCTCGACGCCCGCGACTTCGTGGAGATCCACACGCCGAAGGTGGTCAGCTCCAGCACCGAGAGCGGCGCGAACGTGTTCGCGCTGGACTGGTTCGGCCGGCCCGCGTACCTGGCCCAGTCGCCGCAGTTCTACAAGCAGCTCATGGTCGGCGTCTTCGAACGTGTCTACGAGGTGGGGCCGGTCTTCCGGGCCGAGCCGCACGACACCGTCCGGCACCTCGCGCAGTACACGTCGCTCGACGCGGAGCTGGGCTTCGTTGCCGACCACTCCGACGTGATGCGGGTGCTGCGCGACACACTGGCCGGCATGTTGGGCGCGGTGGACGAGCGGGCCGGCGGGGCCCTGGCGACGCTCGGCGTCACCGCGCCGCAGGTGCCGGCGGAGATCCCGGCGGTGCACTTCACCGAGGCGTTGGCGATCGCCGGCGCGCCCGCCGACGAGCCGGACCTCGCGCCCGCCCACGAACGGGCGCTGGGCGAGTGGGCCCGCCGCGAACACGGGTCGGACTTCCTCTACGTCACCGGCTACCCGATGGCGAAGCGGCCCTTCTACACCCACCCGGACCCGGAGCGGCCCGCGTACTCGAACGGTTTTGACCTGCTCTTTCGGGGTCTGGAACTGGTCACCGGCGGGCAGCGGCTGCACCGGCACGCCGACTACCTGGCGGCGTTGGCGGCCCGGGGTGAGCCGGTCGAGCCGTACGCCGGCTATCTGGACGCGTTCCGGCACGGCATGCCGCCGCACGGCGGCTTCGCCATCGGCCTGGAACGGTTCGTGGCCCGGCTGGTCGGCGCGGCCAACATCCGGGAGGTCACCGCGTTCCCGCGTGACCTGCACCGCCTGACTCCGTAGGGCTGCCCTGCCGGCCCATCCGATCGGGTGGGCCGGCAGCGGGGCTCAGGCGGGGCCGAGCAGGTCCCAGAGGTTGCCGGCGATGTCGCGGAAGACAGCGACTCTGCCGTACGGCTCGGTGCGCGGCGGCTTGACGAACTCGACGTGCATCTCGACCATCCGGCGGTACGTGGCGTCGAAGTCGTCGACCTGGAGGAAGAACCCGACCCGGCCGTGGGTCTGGTCGCCCACCGCGGCCTCCTGCCGCTCGCCGTCGGCGCGGGCCAGCAGCAACCCGGTGCCGCCGCCCGGCGGGCGGACCACCACCCAGCGCTTCGGTCGCCCGTCGTTGGTCAGCGACGGGGAGTCCTCGGCCAACTCGAAGCCGAGTGCCCCGGTGAAGAAGGCGATGGCGGGGTCGTACTCGGTGACGACAACGGTGACGAGGTCGATCTGCATTGGCCCGAGGATAGGCCGACCCTCGGTCACCCCGGCGCGCGGCCGGGCCTGCTCAGAGCGTGACGAGGGTGGAGAGCCGACGCTCGACCACCGGCAGCACGTCGGCGACGCTGATCGGGCGGCCCAGCTCGGCGGTGAGCGAGGTGACGCCGGCGTCCCGGATGCCGCACGGCACGATCCGGTCGAAGTACGTCAGGTCGCAGTCACAGTTGATCGAGAAGCCGTGCAGGGTGACGCCCCGGGCCACCCGGATGCCGATGGCGGCCACCTTGCGGGCCGGCCCCCGGTCGTCGGCGGGCACCCAGACCCCGCTGCGCCCCTCGACCCGGCCGGCGCTCAGCCCGAACTCGGCGCACACGTCGATGAGCAGCTCTTCGGTCCGGCGCACGTAGGCCACCACGTCCACCGGGTCGGGCAGGCGCAGGATCGGGTAACCGACGAGCTGCCCCGGCCCATGCCAGGTGATCTTGCCGCCGCGGTCCACGTCGACGACCGGAGTGCCGTCCATCGGCCGGTCCCACGGTTCGGTGCGCTTGCCGGCGGTGTAGACGCTGGGGTGCTCCAGCAGCAGCACGGTGTCGCCGCGCTCGCCAGCCACCACCGACTCGTGCAGGCGTCGCTGCTCGTCCCAGGCGGCCTGGTAGTCGAGCAGGCCGGCACGAACGGCCGTCAGGCCGGGGGTCGTCGTTGTCACGGCATCAAGCCTAGTCCCGCCATGGGCGATCTTCCCTGGTGAGCCGCCTCACCGGCGAAGATCACCACGGGGGTCGGGGGCTACCGGTCAGCCGGTGGGATCCGCCAGAGCCAGACGTCGTCGACCCGCTGCGGTTCGCCGAACAGGGCGGCGGCGGTACGCCGCAGAGCCTCCTCGTCCACCTCGAACTTCGCGCCGTGCACCTGGTCGGCGAGCACCACCGTCTCGATGCGCCAGTGCCGCAGGTCCGACTGGACCTCCCGGATCGACCCGTCGGTGATGATGGGAACCAGCCCGGTCCGGCCGGCCTGGTCCATCAAGGCGCTCAGGGTGCGCGGCACCGGACCGATCCGGCCCCGCCCGTCCGGCCCACCGGGGCCGAGGAAGAAGCCGCCCGGAATGGCGAACTCGCCCTGCCGGTGCGACAACGCGTACGCCTGCCACCGCTGGCCGTCCGGGTAGATGTCCACGGTCAGCGGCAGCGGGGTCAGCACCCCGTCGGGTGACACGTACTCCCGCCAGGTGCCGGAGGTGATGAACTCCGGGATCGGCTCCCGCTCGTCGGTCAGCAGCGGGGTGGGCAGCAGCGGCGCCAGGGCCACCACGAAACCGACCAGCCAGGCCAGCTCCGTGGAGCGGTGCCGCAGTGGTGCGGCGCGCAACTGGTCGATCGTGTACGCCAGCAACAGCCCCACCACCGGCGCGACCACCAGCGCCAGCCGGGCCGGTAGCGCGGCATTCACCACCGGCAGTTGTCCGAGCAGGTCGAACGGCATGGGGAGGTCGGTGCGTCGGCCGTCGACCTTGGCGACCGGACCGAAGGAGAGCACCGTGAAGATCAGTGCGACGACGCCCAGCGCCCAGAGGGTGGCCCGGCGGTGCGCGTCGGCCCGACGCCAGAGCGCGATGAAGCAGACCACTGTGAGCACCAGCAGCGGGATGCCGAAGAACGAGTTCTCCTCGGTCGGGTTGGGTGCCAGCGAGGTGCCCAACCCGACCTCGCCGGCCAGCGAGCGGCGCGGGAAGGCGGCGAACGCCGCGATGTCCTCGGAGTGGATCACCGGGTCGAAGCCGGTGCCGTGGAACCGTTGTGGCCCGGCGAAGTGCAACCACAGCGGGTACGACAACAGCACCCCGGCGACCACCGCGGTCACCCCGAGCCCGCGCAGGAAATTGGGCAGCGCGGCGCGCGCCTCGGCCCGGTTGGCCGGGTGCAGCGCCCAGATGGCGACGAACACGCCCAGCGCCAGCGCGGTGAAGAAGAGCCCCTCGGCGGCGATCGAGAAGGCCACCGCGACCAGCACGCCGAGGATCACCCCGTCGCGGAGCCAGTGCCCCGGGCGGCGCAGCGCGAACAGCCGCCAGATCAGCAGCGGCACCAGCCAACCGGCGGTCCAGTTCAGGTGCGCGTTGGCGTGCGACACCATGCCGGGGGAGTAGGCGATGAACAGCGCGCCCACCCCGGCGGCCAGGTGGCTGCGGACCAGGTGCCGCGACAGCAGCCAGTACCAGGCCAACGCCGTGGCGAGCAGGTTCAGGGTGAGGATCACCAGGAACGTGGCCGGCGGCCCGATGAGGTACGTGAGCGGGGCGAAGACCGCCGCGTACACGGTGACCGTCGTGTTGACCGCGAGGTTCACGCCGTCCGGGACGTTGATCAGGTAGGTGAAGAGCGGGTTCTCCCCGTGGGTGACCGCGTGCCCGCCGAAGGCGAGCAGCCACTCGAACAGCGCCTGGTCACTGGAGTTGACGGTGATGGTCCGCACGTTCGGGTCCCGCCACAGCCCACTGGTCACCCAAACGGCGAGCGCGAGCGCCACCAGCACGACGATCAGGTCGGCCCGGCGGTTCCGGACGGCGCGCGGCGGTGACGCGGGTGCGGGCCCGGTGGCCAGCGACGGGGAGGACGGCACGCAGCGGACGTTACCAACCGGACCTGGACGGGCCGGTCAGACCTGCAAGGACGGGACCGTTGGGGACGGATTAGGTCCGCCTCGTCGATGGTTCGGCGTACACAGCGTCCGTCGTGAATGTGTGAGTGTGCGCCATGTCATGGCGGCGACACACCGTCGTAACGTCTCGGCAACTCGACCGTGACCCAGTTCACAGTCCGCCCCCTCAGGAGGCCGCCGTGCGCCGCTCCTCGTCCATCCTCACCCGGCTGCTCGGTGCGGTCGCCGGGGTCGCCCTCGCCGCCGCGGGCGTGGTCGCCATCGCCGCACCCGCCCAGGCCGCAACCCTCACCCAGGTCACCGGTTTCGGCTCCAACCCCGGCAACCTCGCCATGTACGCCTACCGGCCGGACAACCTGCCGGCCAACTCCCCGGCCGTCGTCCTGCTGCACGGGTGCGTCCAGAACGCCTCCGGCTACTTTGCCAACTCCGGCTGGCAGAAGTACGCCGACCAGTGGAAGTTCGCCCTGATCGTCGCCCAGCAGCCGTCCGGCAACAACGCCAACTCCTGCTTCAACTTCTTCGAGGCGGGCGACACCACCCGAGGCCAGGGCGAGGCGCTGTCGATCAAGCAGATGGTCGACCACGCCAAGGCGAACTTCGGGGTGAACGGCTCCCGGGTGTACGTCAGCGGGCTCTCCGCGGGCGGGGCGATGAGCGCGGTCATGCTCGCCACCTACCCGGACGTCTTCGCCGCCGGGTCGATCATCGCGGGTATCCCGTACCGCTGCGCCACCAGCATGGTCAACGCGTTCAGCTGCATGAACCCGGGTGCGGACAAGACCCCGGCCGCCTGGGGCGACCTGGTCCGTGGCGCGTACTCCGGCTACACCGGCCCGCGCCCCCGGGTGGCGATCTGGCACGGCACCTCGGACACCACCGTCACCCCGCTCAACGGCACCGAGTCCCGCGACCAGTGGACCAACGTCCGGGGCGTGTCGCAGACCCCGACCAGCACCTCGTCGCTGCCCGGCAACACCAGCCTCGAGGTGTACGGCAACGACGACGTGCGGCTCTACCGGATCTCCGGGATGGGCCACGGCACCCCGGTCGACCCGGGCTCCGCAGCCGAACAGTGCGGCACCGCCACCGCGTACTTCCTGGACACCATCTGCTCGACGTACCGTGACGCGCTCTTCTTCGGTCTGAACGGTGGCGGCACCAACCCGACCCCGCCCCCGGCCCCGACGGGCCCCCCCACCCCCCCTCTTGATCAACGGGGGCGTCAGCGTGGGATCAGGTCAGCCGGGCCAGGACCGGCGCGAGAGGCTCCAGCGCGGCCTCGCGAACCACGAACCGGGTCACCCCCCAGCGCCGTTCATGCTCGGCGACCGCCGTGATGATCTCGTCCACCGTGCCGATCAGCACGAACGGAGTGGTCAACAGCTCGGCGACGGTCATGCCGTTGCGCCGGGCCTGTTCCGCGGCGGCAGCCTCCGCGTCGTCGGTGACCATCACCGTCTGCACCAGCGCCTCCAGTGCCGGCGGGTCGGCCCGGCCGGCTGCGCCGTCGGCCACGCAGGCCAGCTGCGCCTCGATCTGGTTGGTCCGCCAGCGAGCCTCATGCTGGTGGCCGTCGGCGAGGGTACGTCCGAACCCGGTCAGCCCGACCACGTCGGCGTGCGCGCCGGCCCACCGCAGCAGGGCCGAGTTCGCCGTACCCATCGTGAGCGGGATCCGTTCCTGCACCGGCCGGGGTTCGCGCAGCACCGCCTCGCGCATCGTCAGCTCGGCCGTGTCCACGGTGACCCGGGCCCCGTCGAGCAGGGCGCGGACCGCCTCGGCGACGGCCACGCAACGACGGACCCGACCGGCCACGTCGGGGCGTTCCCGGCCCACGGCGCGCCACTCCGCCGGGGTGTGACCGGCGCCGACACCGAGCCGGGCCCGTCCACCGGAGATCAGATCGAGGGTGGCCACGTCGGCCGCGAGCAGCATCGGTTCCCGTACGCCGAGGTTTGACACGTACGAGCCGAGCCCGATCGTCGAGGTGACCGGGGCGGCGGCGGCCAGCGCCACGAACGGTGACGTCACGTCGCCAGGGTGGTCGGCGGCGAGCAGGGCGTCGAAGCCGGCGGTCTCGGCCCGGCGGGCCAGCTCGGCCCAGCTCGCCGCGTCGGTCGGGGTGGCCTGGAGGGAGAAAGTCGCCATCGGTCCAGCTTCGGCCCACGCCGGCCCCCTGACCGCCGATTTCTGCCGAGGGCCGAACCACCCAGGGTGGGGCCGGGCGAAGCCCCACCCCCCCCGCCCCTGTTGAACACGTGGTTTGCGACATCCGGAAGCCGGAATCTGACGTAAACCTCTTGATCAACGCCAATGGTGGTGGGGTTTAGGGCTGCTTTTAGGGCTTGGGGGAGCGTGGGGTGCTGGTAGGGGTAGGCGGCTCGGGCTAGGACGCCGGGCAGGACGCGGGTGCTGGTGAGGGCCTCGTGGGCGAAACCGCCGAGGACCACCTTGAGCGCCAGCGCGGGGATCGGGATGATCGCCGGGCGGTGCAGCTGCCGGGCCAGTTCACGGGTGAACTCGGCGTTCGTCACCGGGTTCGGCCCCACCACGTTCACCGGGCCGGAGCCGGTCCGTCGCCGGGACGCGGTCCAGATGATCGGCGAGGCGATCGGCCGTCCGGTGCGGTTCGACGAGCTGACCCCGGAGCAGGCCCGGGACTACTGGAAGGACACCTATCCCGCGGAGGTCATCGAGTGGTTCCTGGAGATGGGCCGGTACGTTGACGGCAACGCCTGGGTCGCCCCGGACGTCGAGCAGGTGACCGGCCGCCCCGGGCGCACGTTCCGGCAGTGGGCCGCCGAGCACGCGGACGACTTCCGGTGACGGCACCCGGGGCGTGGACCGGCCCGGTGGTCAGGCCGCGGGGGCCGGGCGCAGGTCGGCGAGCAGTCGCTCCACCTCGGCGTACGACTCGGAGCTCAGTGGGCCCAGTTCCAGGGTGGCCAGGTTCTCGTCGGCCTGGGCCACGGTGCGCAGGCCGGGGATCGGCACGGTACGGGGGCTGCGCGCCAGCAGCCAACCGAGCGCGCCCTGCGCGAGGGTGCGCCCGTCGGCGGTGAGCGCGGCGCGGACCTCGTCGACCCGGGCCGCCCAGCGCGGCGTCGGCCGGCCGTCGGTGAACCACTCCAGCCATTCCGGTGCCCGTCCGCGCACATCGTCCGCCCCGACCGCCCGGGTCGATCCGGTGAGCAGCCCCATCGCCAACGGCCCACGGTTGAGGCTGGCCAGGTCGTGTGTGTCGCAGACCGCCAGCACCGCCGCGTTGTCGCGCAGCACCGACTCGTCGTGCTGGATCGCGGCGCAGTGCGGGCCGGCAGCCGCGAACGCCTCCGCCGAGGCGGGGTCGTCGGTGCTCCAGCCGTACGCCCGGATCTTGCCCTGGTCGACCAGGCCCTCCAGGGTGTCGATCAGATCGAGCGCGGCGGGCACCGGCAGGTCGTTGAGGTGCAGTTGGTAGAGGTCCACGTAGTCGGTGCCGAGCCGGCGCAGCGAGTCGTCGAGGCTGCGCACCGCGAAGGCCGGGCTGGCGTCGGTGCCGAGCGCCCGCCGGGTGCTCTCCTCGCTGACGTTGCCGAACTTGGTGGCGATCACCACGCTGTCCCGTCGCCCGGCCACCGCTTGACCGAGGATCCGTTCGCTGTGTCCGGCGCCGTAGTTGCTGGCGGTGTCGAACAGGGTCACCCCGAGTTCGAGCGCCCGGTGGATGGTGCGGATCGACTCGGCGTCGTCCACTTCACCCCAGCCGAACGGCTGCCCGTCGTCACCCCAGAGCGGGCCGCCGATGGCCCAGCATCCCATTCCGATAGCGCTCACCGTGATGCCGCTGCGTCCCAGCGTCCGTGTCGTCGTCATGGCACCAGCCTCCAACCTGGAGCGCGCTCCAGGTCAAGCACTAGCATCTCGCGACATGAGCGGTTACGCCCCCTCGGAGGCCGCCCGCCGCAGCGGCTTCAGCCTGGACACCCTGCGGTACTACGAGAAGATCGGCCTGCTCGCCGACGTGGAGCGGACGGCGGGCGGGCAGCGGGTCTTCACCGACGACGATCTCGGCTGGTTGGAGCTGTTCCGGTGCCTGCGCGACACCGGGATGCCGATCGCGCAGATGCGCCGATACGCGCAACTGGCCCGCGACGGTGACCACACCGTCGACGAGCGCTGTGCACTGCTGCGAACCCACGCGGTGCGGGTCGAGGAGCAGATGGGCCTGCTCCAGCGCCAGTACGAGCATCTCCGGGAGAAGATCCGCTACTACGAGCGGCTGCCCGGCCCGCCGCCGACGTGACGGTGGCAGGGCCCGGCAGTCGCGCCGGTGTGGCGGCGTCCCGGGGTCGGTGACACCGCCACATCGGCGCTCCGGAGTCGATCACGGCTCAGCTGGGCGGCGCGGTCAGGCCGAGGAGTTCCTCGGCTGTCCCGGCTCGACCGGGGCGCGCGGTCCGGGCGGTGACCAGCCGCGTCTCCTCGTAGCGGAAGTGCGATTCGACCAGGGCGGCCAACCCGTCCAGCTCACCGCGCACCTGCTCGACAGGCACCGCGTCGCCGCCGGCCAGTAACGCCTCGACCCGCTCCAGGATCCCGGCCACCACCTCGTGGTCGGTGATCAGGTTGTCGATGACCGGGCGCAGTTCGGGGACCTGCTCGGCCAGCAGCCGGAACGCGCCCGCGTCCTCGCCGGTGTGGTGTCGCCCGAGCGCGGCGCAGAAGGTCAGGCAGTGCGCCCGCAGGTGCCGTGACGGGGTGCCGAGGTCGGCCCTGAGCCGGGCCAGTTCCGCGCTGAGCCAGAGGTGGATCTCGATCATTTGATTGCCGACGGCGGCGAGCCGGTCGGCCGGTGAACCGTTTGGGTGCACGTGAGTCCCATGCTG
>NZ_JAGPXZ010000920.1:0-2162 GCF_018070305.1 Micromonospora sp. M51
TCGGTCTCGCGGTGCTGACCGTGGCCGCCATGGTCCTGGCAGCGGCGTCACCGGCAGCCGCCAGCACGACACAGACCCGGATCACCATCGACCGCCACGCCAGCGAGCTGTTCCCGTTCGAGCCGCCCGCCGCCGAGCCGGGCGTGACGTACCCGGCAACGTCGGTCACCGCCACCGCCCGCAACTGCCCGGCCGGCTTCGTCCTCATGTCGGCGTCGCTGGTGCAGGACGGCCTGCCGACCCTCTGGGCCACCGGGGGACGCGGCGCTGGCGAGGTCGTCTGTGACGGCGGCACCGTCGAACTCTCGATGGCGTTCGCCCGCGTCACTCCGGCGCTGCACCCCGGCCGGGCAACCGCCCGCTTCTCGCTGCGGGACGCCGACACCGGCGAGCAGTTCGCCGAGCGCACCAGGACCGTCTGGATTCCCTGCTGACCGACAACACGAGGCCCGTTCCCGAGGTCGGGAACGGGCCTCGAAGCATGCGTCACACCTCGAGCAGCTCGGTTTCCTTGTGCTTCACCAGGTCGTCGATGGTGGCCACGTAGCGCTGGGTCAGGTCGTCGAGTTCCTTCTCGGCGCGGCGGCCGTCGTCCTCGCCGGCCTCGCCGTCCTTGACGATCCGGTCCAGCTCCTCCTTGCCACGGCGGCGGACGTTGCGGATCGCCACCTTGGCCTCCTCGCCCTTGTGCCGAGCCACCTTGATCATGTCGCGGCGGCGTTCCTCGGTCATCTGCGGGAGCAGGATGCGCAGCTGGGTGCCCTCGTTGTTCGGGTTCACCCCGAGGTCCGAGTCGCGGATCGCCTTCTCCATCGCGTTGATCTGCGAGTTGTCGTACGGCTTGATGACGGCCATCCGCGGCTCGGGGACCGCGATGGACGCCATCTGCGTCAGCGGCGTGGGCGTGCCGTAGTAGTCGATGATGACCTTGGAGAACATGGCGGCGTTGGCGCGACCGGTACGGATGGCGCCGAACTCCTCCTTGGCGTGCTCAACCGCACGGTCCATCTTTTCCTCGGCCTCGAGGAGGGTGTCGTCGATCACCGGTCTCCTCGCCTCCTTCTGTGCTCGTCGTGGGCTCTGCTGAAAGTCGTCAGACCGCTGCCGTCGCCGTCTGCGGGACTCAGGCGGTGATCAGGGTGCCGATCTTGTCGCCACCCACCGCGCGGATGATGGTGTCGTCACCCTGCGCGCCGAAGACCAGCATCGGCAGGCCGTTCTCCATGCAGAGGCTGAACGCCGCCGCGTCGGCCACCCGCAGGTTGCGGCGCAGCACCTCGGAGAAGGTGATCGAGTCGAGCTTGCTGGCGGTGGGGTCGATCCGTGGGTCGGCGGTGTAGACGCCGTCCACGCCGTTCTTGCTCATCAGCACCACGTCGGCCCGGATCTCCAGCGCCCGCTGGGCGGCCACCGTGTCGGTGGAGAAGTACGGCATCCCAGCGCCGGCGCCAAAGATGACCACGCGGCCCTTCTCCAGGTGCCGGATGGCCCGCAGCGGGATGTACGGCTCGGCGACCTGGGCCATCGTGATGGCGCTCTGCACCCGGGTCTCGATGCCCTCCTTCTCCAGGAAGTCCTGGAGGGCCAGGCAGTTCATCACGGTGCCGAGCATGCCCATGTAGTCGGCGCGGGCCCGGTCCATCCCACGCTTCTGCAGCTCCGCGCCGCGGAAGAAGTTGCCCCCGCCGACCACCACGGAGACCTGCACGCCGCGGCGGACCACTGTGGCGATCTGCCGGGCGATGGCCTGGACGACGTCCGGGTCGACGCCGATCGCGCCGCCACCGAAGACCTCACCGGAGAGCTTCAGCACCACCCGGCGGGCACGCCCCGGCGGCGGTGCCGTCGGATCGTCCAGCTCCAGCGTCCGGTCACTCACAACCTGCGTCATCCGCCCCGCCCGTCCCCACGCGCACGCCCCGTGCGGCGCGTACCGCGAACCTGCCGCTGCCGACCCTATGTGACGAGGAGGCCGCGGTGCCTGTCACGTACACCGGCGGCCTCCTCGTTGACGTCTTCTGCCCACGGGCGCGCGCGGCGCCCGGTGGCGGCTCAGGCCTGGCCGACCTCGAACCGCACGAAGCGGGTGACCTCGATGCCGGCCTCGGCCAGCAGCTGCTTCACCGACTTCTTGTTGTCGGCCACCGACGCCTGCTCGACCA
>NZ_JAGPXZ010000921.1:0-2160 GCF_018070305.1 Micromonospora sp. M51
GGCGCGCGCCACGTCCTCCATCGAGGTCAGGCCCTGACCGGTGGCCAGGCTCGCCGCCCCCTCGGCGAGCACCTCGCCGGTCATCTCCCGCCCCAGGTGCTCCCCGACTCGCGCCGCCCGCCCGGTCGCGTGCCGGCCCAGGCCGGCCAGCGGGGCCACCGCCCCGCCGGCGAGCCCACCGACCGCCGAGGCGCCGAGATCGGTCAGGTCCAGGCCGTGGGCCCGGCCGGTGGAGTTCTGGTACGCCTGGGTGGCCAGGGTGACCCCGGCCTCCTCGGTGGCCTCCTCCAGCCCTTCGCGGGCGGCCCGCTTGGCGAACCCGCGGGCGACCTCCTTGGCGGCCCGTTCGCCGGCCTCCTTGAGCCCGTGTTTGAGGGATTTGCTGGCCAGTTGGCCCATCAGCCGCTTGAAGATCTGGTGAACCAGCAGCCGGGTGGCGGTGATCGCCGCGCCGGCGGCCGGGGTTGCGGCGCCGGCGGTCAGCACCGCCGCCACCGCCACGGTGAGCAGCTCGATGACCAGGATGCCCAGCTCGATCCAGACTTCCAGCTTGGCGCCCTCGATGTCGCACCCGCACTCCTCGACCAGTCGGCCCAGGTCGGCCGTGACGGCGAGCAGTACGGGCAGCGGCGCGTCGGTGTCCTCGGCGAGCCTGCGCCAGGCCGCCTCGAACGCCGCGCCGACGGCTCCGACACCGCCGTATCCGCTGTGCACCTCGGCGGCGGCCGTGGCGGCGTCGGCGTGCGGCCCGGCGAGCACGGAGGCGATTGCGTACCACTGGTCGGCGACGTCCCACACGGCCCGCTCGTTGCCCTCCGGCCACTGCACGCCGACCACCCAGTCGAGGGCCTCGTAGATCCAGCCGGGCACGTCCCACGGAGCGTGGTCCAGTGGGTGCGGGATGGGGCTCGGCAGCACGCTCATCTCAGATCGCCGGTTGTCAGCGCCGGTCGGCGGCCCGACCGAGGCGGGTGGCGTTGGCGGCGTCGGTCTGCACGCTCGCGTCGACGGACTGGACCACATCGCCGCCCAGCTCGGTGAGCCGGTGCCCGACGCCCGCCCAGGCGCGCAGCACGGTCTGTTCGAACCCGCGGTAGTTGCGCTCGAAGGCGGCGCCGATGTCGTCGCGCCCCCACGGCCGGGCACCGCTGGCGGCCTCGATGGCGCCCCCTTCCGCCGCACGACGGGCCGTCACCGCCTCGCCGGCGAGCGCCAGGTCGGCACCGCCCCGGCGGGCCCGGGACGGATCGAGCCAGAGCTGCCCGTCGGTCATGCCGTCGCCTCACCCTTGCGGAGCACGGCGTCGGCCCGACCGAGCAGCGCGGCGTAGTCGCCGGTCCTGAGGAAGTCGATGGCCCCGGAGCCGGCCGGCATGCTCTCGGCGACGAGGTCGCTGGTGGCGTCGGCGGCGGCGGTCGCGGCGGCCCGGATCGTTTCGGTGATTTTTCGGCCGAGCGCCAGGGCGTCCCGGTCCCGGTAGATGGCGGTGGTCAGCTCGACCTCGATCAACTGGCCCTGTGCGCCGACGGTCGCCGTCACCTGCCCGTCGGCCGACCGCCGCGTCACCCGCAGCGCTTCGAGCCGCGCCTGAAGGGTGTCCAAACCGGACCTGAGCTGCTGGTACTGCCCATAGATGTCGTCGAATCGGGCCCGTAGCTCGCGATTGACGTCCCGGTCCGCCTGTGCGTCCACCGCCGCCCCTCCCGTCACCGTCGGTAGAGCGAAACGATACCGGCTGCCATCGATCCGTGTAGTCCGGTAGTTTCAATGCGTGATCGACCGTCAACAGGCCGAGCAGCTCGCGGCCACCTGGGCCCGCCGCGACTCGCAGCGGCTCGGCCACGAGTGCAGCGCGATGGTCGACGAGTTCGACCTGGGTTACGTCATCACGTCCGTCGTGCCCGGCGAGGTGCGCACGGTGCCGGGCGACCTGCCGACGACGGTCATCGACAAGCAGACCGGCACTGTCACCACCTGGCCCCGGGTGCCGAGCACCGTGGGGGCGGAGATGTACCGGCGTAGCCCGCCCGACGGGCCGACAGCCCCTCGCACCGTCGACCCGTCGACGGTGCTGCTGCGGGAGATAAGCCGGGGCGTCACCCCGAACACCGCCGCACACCTGACCATCGACGGACGGATCTGGACGGCCCAGGGCACGAG
>NZ_JAGPXZ010000922.1:0-2153 GCF_018070305.1 Micromonospora sp. M51
ACTGAATGGTCAGCAGGTTGGACGGCGCGTACCAGCAGACCGCCGCCTGGACGCGGGTGTCGTCCTGGTCGTCCCCGGTCAGCGCGAGCATCGAGGCGAGATGTCCGCCGGCCGACTCGCCCCAAACCCCGATCCGTTCGCGGTCCACGCCCGCCGTGTCGCCGTGTCGGCGCAGCCAGCGGACCGCCGCCGTGACGTCGTCGAGTTGGGCGGGGAAATGCGCCTCGCCGCTGAGCCGGTACTGCGCGGAGGCGACCGCGAAACCGGCCCGGATGGCGGCGGTGAAGGGATCCACCTCCATGAGCCACTCCGGTGGCTGCTTGGGCGAGCCGAACAGCCACGCGCCACCGTGGATCCACACCAGGACCGGGACCGGTTGGCGGGCCGCCACGGGCACGACCAGGTCCAACGTGAGCGGGCGGAAGCCCGGGACCTCGTTGACGACGATGTCACGGTGCTCGATCCGGTCGCTCCGGGGCCGGGATGCCGCGTCGGTCATCGCGCCATCTTCGCACCGACGGTCCGTGTTGTCGGGGCGTCCCGGTCGCGGCGACACCCCGACAACACGGAACCCGCGTTGGTCACTGCTGTTTGTCCGGGCTGGCGGGACGGGCGCGGACGTGCAGCCGCTCCCCCTGCGGCCCGAACAGGCTGAGGGCTTCGGCGGTGCCCGGGCCGGGGTTGTAGAAGAGGTGCGGGATGCGGGTGTCGAACTCGGCCACCTCGCCGGGGGTGAGCGTCAGATCACGATCACCGAGCAGCAGGCGGATCCGGCCGGAGAGCACGTAGAGCCACTCGTACCCCTCGTGGGCCTGCGGGATCCGGCCTCCGGCGGACGGGTCCGGCGGGAAGATCTGCTTGAACGCCTGCACACCGCCCGGGCGGCGGGTCAGCGGCAGGTACGTCACGCCGTGCCGGACGATCGGTTTGGGGCGCACCCGGGGGTCGCCGCTGGCCGGGGCGTCGACGAGTTCGTCCAGCGCCACCTGATAGGCCCTGGCCAGCGGGAGCAGCAGCTCAAGCGTCGGTCGACGGCTCCCGGACTCCAGCCGGGACAGGGTGCTCACCGAGATGCCGGTCAGGTCGGCGAGCTGGGTGAGCGTGGTCCCGCGTTGGTGACGTAGGGCACGCAGCCGGGGGCCGACGGCCGCCAGCGCGGCACTGTCCTCGTTTGCCATAACGGCAAGGATAGTTGCCGCCGGGCTGGCGGCGGCGGATGGTGGTGACAGCCGACAGAACACGAGGGGGACGAACCGGTGGACGAGACATACGACGTGGTGGTGGTGGGCGGCGGCGCTGCCGGGCTCAGCGGCGCCCTGGCGCTGAGCCGGGCCCGACGGTCGGTGCTGGTGATCGACTCCGGTGAGCCGCGGAACGCGCCCGCCGACCGGATACACAACTACCTGGGCCGGGAGGGAACGCCGCCCGGTGAGCTGCTCGCGGTCGGACGGGCCGAGGTGGCCGGGTACGGCGGGCAGTTCCGCACCGGGCGGGTGCGCAGCGCCACCCGGGACGACGACGGGTTCCAGCTCAGCCTCGACGACGGCGAGCCGGTGCGCGCCCGGCGGCTGCTGGTGACCACCGGGCTGACCGACGAACTGCCCGACGTGCCCGGCCTGGCACAGCGGTGGGGTCGCGACGTGCTGCACTGCCCGTACTGCCACGGCTGGGAGGTTCGGGACCGTCGCATCGGCATCCTGGCGACCGGGCCACTGGCCGTGCACCAGGCGGAAATGTGGCGACAGTGGAGCTCCTCCGTGCTGCTCCTGCTGCACGACACCCCGGCACCGGACGCGGAGACCGCCGAACGGCTCGCCGCCCGCAGCATCACGGTGGTGCCGGGCCCGGTCGCCGCGGTGGAGGTGACCGACGACGCGCTGACCGGGGTACGGCTCGCCGACGGTCGGGTGGTGGCGCTCGACGCGATCGTGGTGGCGACGCGACTGACCCCCCGCGCCGACCTGCTGGTGGGGCTGGGCCTGGCCCCCGAAGAGGTGACGATGGGTGAGCATGTCATCGGTGCCCAGATCCCGGCCGACCCCACCGGCGCGACCGCCGTCCCCGGTGTCTGGGTGGCGGGCAACGTGGCCGACCTCCGGGGACAGGTGATCACGTCCGCCGGGGCCGGGTTGACCGCCGCGGCGGCGATCAAC
>NZ_JAGPXZ010000923.1:0-2147 GCF_018070305.1 Micromonospora sp. M51
GGTCATCATCGACTCCTCGCGAGCGGCGGCGGGTACGCGACGGGACGACCGGGGCCGATCCGTCGGCGTGACGATACCCGCCCGGCCGCAGGCGCGAGCACCGCCAACCGGGGCGGACGGTCCGGCCCTGGCAGGGGCCCCGGACGACGATCCCGGCCCGGTCCGGCCCGGTCCAGGTCAGTGGCGCCGGTCATACGAGTAGCCTCGGTGCCGTGTACCGGTTCCTGCTGAGCCCACGCTGGCTGGGCGCTCTCGCGCTGACCCTGGTCGCCGCCGCCGTCATGGTGTTCCTGGGCAACTGGCAGCTGGACCGCTACCGGGGGCGCACCGAGGTCAACGAGCGGATCGACGCGGGCCAGCGGATGGCCCCCGCGCCGCTCGCCGACACGCTGCGCGCCCCCAGCGGCGGCCCCGGGACGGTGGGTCCGGCCCCCGCCGAGGACAAGGTCTGGACCCGGGTCACCGTCACCGGCCGGTACGACCCCGCGAACACCGTGCTGGTCCGCGGCCGCACGGTGGACAGCCGCGTCGGCTTCGAGGTGCTCACCCCGCTGGTGCTCACCGACGGCACGGCGCTGCTGGTGGACCGGGGCTGGATCCCGCCGGCAGCCGGTGGGGCGACCGCCCAGCCGTCGGTGCCGGCCGCGCCGACCGGCGACGTGACGGTGGTCGGACGGGTGCACGAGACCGAGAGCGGCGCCGGCGCGGTGGCCCGACGTGACGGGCTGCTGGAGATCCGGCGGATCGGGGTGTCACGGCTGGCCGGCGAACTTCCCTACCCGGTCTACGGCGCCTACCTGCTGCTCGACGAGCAGACCCCGGCAGCCGACCCGGTGTTCAAGGCGGTGCCGGTGGGGCACGCCAACAACTGGCAGAACTTCGGCTACGTCGTGCAGTGGTGGCTGTTCGCGGTGATGGCCCTGTTCGGCTACGGCTGGGTGGCCCGTCGTGAGGCCCGCCGGGCCGCCGGCATCGGCGTCACCGAGGCTCCCCTGGACCGGGCCGCCGAGCCTGCCCCGACCGCGTCCGCCTGAGCACTCCCCGTCAGCCGCTCACCCGGCCGGCGTGGATGGCGCGGACCGCGTCGATGGTGTCCGCCTCGGCGGCGGACTTGTCGTCGCGGTAACGCACCACCCGGGCGAACCGCAGCGCCATCCCGCCGGGATAGCGCGAACTCGTCTGCACCCCGTCGAAGGCGATCTCCACCACCTGCTCGGGCCGGACCCGGACGACCCAGTCGCCGCGCTCGACAGCGAGGTCGAGGAACCGCTCGGTCTGCCAGCGCAGCAGCTCGTCGGTGAGCCCCTTGAACGTCTTGCCGAGCATGACGAAGTCGCCGGTGCGCGCGTCACGCGCACCCAGATGCAGGTTGGACAGCCAGCCCTTGCGTCGGCCGCTGCCCCACTCGACGGCGAGGACCACCAGGTCGAGCGTGTGTCGCGGTTTCACCTTGACCCAGGCGGAACCGCGCCGGCCGGCGTCGTAGGGGGCGTCCGGGGCCTTCACCACCACGCCCTCCTGCCCGGCGTCGAGCGCTGCGGCGAACGCGCTGGCGGCCTGCTCCGGATCGTCGACCTCCATGCGGCCGACCAGCAGCGACGAATCCACAGCACCGGCGAGGGCGGCCCACCGCTCCCGGCCGGGGAGGTCGATCAGATCCTCGCCGTCGAGGTGCAGCAGGTCGAAGAAGTACGGGGTGAGCACCGTCGCACCCGTGCTGGCAGCCGCCGCGAGCACCGCCGGGGCGACCGGGGTGCGCCCGGTGGTGCTGGGGGTGGTGCGCCGGGCGGCCCGGCTCGACGTCTGTTGGAACGGCAGCGGGCGGCCGGTCTCGTCCAGGCCGATCGCTTCGCCGTCGAGGACCATCTCCCGGCCGGGCAGGGCGCGGACCGCGGCGACCACCTCGGGCACCCGGGTGGTGATCTCGTCGAGGCTGCGGGTGAACACCGCGATGTCGGTGCCGGAGCGGTGCACCTGGATGCGGATGCCGTCGAGCTTCACGTCGACCACCGCCGGCGTGCCGGTCGCGGCGAGCGCTTCGTCGACCGAGGGGGCGCTCTGCGCGAGCATCGGCGCCAGCGGTCGGCCGACCCGCAGACCGAACCCGGCCAGCGCGGCGGCCCCGCCGGCCAGCGCGGCCACCGCCA
>NZ_JAGPXZ010000924.1:0-2147 GCF_018070305.1 Micromonospora sp. M51
AGAACCGGCCGGCCCCGCAGAAGCCGAGCAGGATGCCGAGGACGCCCGCGACGATCTTGCTCTTGTCGGAAACGCCCTGGGGGTACCCCGGCTGGGGGTAGCCGGGCTGATAAGGAGGAGTGGTCATGGCCGGACACCTTAGTGATCCACTCGCCGGCTGTCCGCACCGCCACCCGGCAGATGGGACGATAATGGTGGAACACTGTCCTGTCGGCTGAGGTGACGCTCGACCGCTCGATCCGGGCGGTGCCCTGACACTTCGTCAGGACACCCGCGCACCGGATGCCACTGTGCTGGCTCTCGGCGGCGTCGGGCGCGCCTAGACTGCCGCCGCGGGACCGGTGTACCGCGGTGGCAAAGGGGCCGCCGCGGCACCGAGCAGTCGGGGGAGAGCAGCCCCGAAGAGAGGTGTCTGCATCGTGAAGGTCGGAATCCCACGCGAGGTCAAGAACCACGAGTACCGCGTGGCGATCACGCCAGCGGGCGTCAACGAGTTCACCCGCAGCGGCCACCAGGTCTTCGTCGAGTCCGGCGCCGGGGTTGGCTCCAGCATCACCGACGAGGAGTTCGCCGCCGCCGGCGCGAAGATCCTCGCCACCGCCGACGAGGTCTGGGAGACCGCCGAGCTGGTGCTCAAGGTCAAGGAGCCGATCGCCGAGGAGTACCACCGGATGCGCGAGGGGCAGGTGCTCTTCACCTACCTGCACCTGGCCGCCTCCAAGGAGTGCACCGACGCGCTGATCGACCGCAAGGTCACCGGCATCGCGTACGAGACCGTCGAACTGCCCGACCGGTCGCTGCCGTTGCTCGCCCCGATGTCCGAGGTCGCCGGCCGGCTCGCCCCGCAGGTGGGCGCCTTCTACATGATGCGCACCGGCGGTGGGCGCGGTGTGCTGCCCGGCGGTGTCTCCGGCGTGTACGCGGCCAAGACCGTCGTCATCGGCGCCGGCGTCTCCGGCATGAACGCCGCCGCCATCGCGCTGGGCCTGCAGTCCGAGGTGCTGCTGCTGGACAAGAACGTCGCCCGGCTGCGGCAGGCCGACGCGATCTACCGGGGCCACCTGCAGACCGTCGCGTCCAACGCGTACGAGGTGGAGCGGGCCGTGCTCGACGCCGACCTGGTCATCGGCGCGGTGCTGGTGCCCGGCGCGAAGGCCCCGACGCTGATCTCCAACGAGCTGGTGTCCCGGATGAAGCCGGGCAGCGTGCTCGTCGACATCGCCATCGACCAGGGTGGCTGCTTCGAGGACTCGCGCCCCACCACGCACGCCGACCCGGTCTACAAGGTGCACGAGTCGATCTTCTACTGCGTCGCGAACATGCCCGGCGCGGTGCCGAACACCAGCACCTACGCGCTGACCAACGTCACCCTGCCGTACGCCCTGGAGCTGGCCAACCAGGGCTGGCGTGAGGCGCTGCGCAACGACCCGGCGCTGGCCCTGGGCCTGAACACCCACGCCGGTCAGGTCACCTACGGTCCGGTCGCCGAGGCGCACGGCATGGACGTGCTGCCGCTGGCCGACGCGCTGGCCTGAACGGTGGCGGCCGAGCGGTAGCGAGCCGAGGAGCATGGCACTGACCGACGACTTAGCCGGCGCCGGCGTGAGCACCGCACCCACGCCGGCGCTGCGCCGTGCCGTTCGCGGCTACCTCGACCACCTGACCGTCGAACGTGGCCTCTCCGCGAACACGCTCGCCTCGTACCGGCGGGATCTGGACCGTTATCTCGCCACCCTGGTCGACGCCGGCGTCACCGACCTCGCGTCGGTCGGCGCCGGCCTCGTCGAGACGCACCTGGCGCGGCTGCGGGCCGGCGACGACGCGCACCCGCCCCTCGCTGTCTCCTCCGCCGCCCGCGCCGCCAGCGCGGTCCGCGGCCTGCACCGCTTCGCGCTGCGTGAGGGCCTGACCGGGGCCGATCCGAGCCGCGACGTCCGCCCGCCCACGCCGCCGCGGCGGCTGCCCCGGGCGCTGCCGGTCGACGTCGTGGTCCGGCTGCTGGAGACCGCCGGCCCGATCACCGCGACCGGCGACGACGCGCCCCTGGCGCTGCGCGACCGGGCGTTGCTGGAATTTCTGTACGGCACCGGCGCGCGCATCTCCGAGGCGGTCGGCGCCGCCGTGGACGACCTCGACACCGACGAGGG
>NZ_JAGPXZ010000925.1:0-2134 GCF_018070305.1 Micromonospora sp. M51
CCACACCCCCTGCGGGTTTATCCGGTGTGCTGGGCGTCGTACCTGGTCCGCGCCTCGGCGATGGCCCGGCGGTGCCGCTCGGCCCAGTTGGTCAGCGCGACCAGTGACTCGTAGAGCTCCAGCGCCATCGGGGTGGCGACGTATTCGACCTTGGGCGGGACGGTCGGGTGGACGGTGCGGTGCAGCAGGCCGTCTCGTTCGAGGTTACGCAGTGTGAGCGTGAGCATCCGGCGGCTGATGCCCTCGATGTGCCGCTCCAGTTCGGTGAAACGCACCGGGCCGTGCGAGGCGGACACCAGGATGCTGATGCTCCATTTGCCGCCGACCCGGTCGAGCACCTCGCGGACGGTGCAGGCGCGGGCCTGCCCCTCGGTGAACGGCACGTTCTGGGGTGCGCAGGTCAACTCGGCCTCGACCTGCGCGGACACATCGCTGTTCCTCTGGGACACAACAGTGCCTCCTTCCGCTCCGGTTCATGGTCACAGACGATGGCCTCGGTAACAAACCGTGCACCAAGGAGGTTCTCGTGGAACGTGTCGTCCCACCCCGTTGGCCGGCGCTGCTGGTGCTCTGCGCCGGCAGCCTGATGATCATCCTGGATGGCACAGTCGTCGCGGTGGCGCTGCCCGCCGTGCAACGCGACCTCGGCTTCACCGCCGCCGGCCTGGCCTGGGTGGTCAACGCCTACCTGGTCGCGTTCGGCGGACTGCTGCTGCTCGCCGGTCGGCTCGGCGACCTGCTGGGCCGACGGCGGGTCTTCCTGGCCGGCGTCGCGCTGTTCACAGCGGCCTCGCTGGCCTGCGCCGTCGCCACCGGGCCGGCCCTGCTGGTCGGTGCGCGGTTCGGGCAGGGCGTCGGCGGCGCCCTGGCCATGGCGGTCAGCCTCGGCATGATCGTCCGGCTCTACCCCGAACCGGCCGAACGGGCCCGGGCCATCGCCATCTTCAGCTTCACCGGCGCTGCCGGCGCGTCGGTCGGCACCGTCGCTGGAGGGGTGCTCACCCAGGCCGCCGGGTGGCGGACGATCTTCCTGGTCAACGTGCCGATCGGGGCGGTCATCCTCATCGCTGCCCTCCGCCGGCTCCCGGCCGAGCGGGGGATCGGCCTGCGGGCCGGCCTGGACGTGCCCGGCGCGCTGCTCGCCACCGCCGGTCTGATGGCCGCCGTGCTGGGCATCGTGGGGACGGGCGAGCACGGCTGGACCAGCCCTCGGACGCTCGGTGCGGTGGCCCTCGCGGCGCTGCTGCTCGGCGGCTTCACGCTGCGCCAACGGGTGGCGCCGACCCCGCTGGTGCCGCCCCGGGTGCTGCGCGTCAGGGGTCTGGTGGCGGCGAACGCCGTGCAGTTCCTGATGGTCTGCGCGTACTTCGGATTCCAGTTCCTGCTCGCCGTGGAACTGCAACTGGTGCTGGGGCTGGACGCCGCCGCGACCGGCTGGGCCTTCCTGCCCACCCCGGTCGTGATCGCCGTGGTCTCGCTCGGTCTGGCCGGTCGGCTGATCGCGCACTGGGGTGCCCGCAGGGTCCTGCTGGTCGGGCTCGTCCTGGCGACCGTCGGCTTCCTCCTGCTCGCCCGGCTGCCCGCCGACGGCGGCTACGTCGCCGACGTACTCCCCGCGATGCTGTTCTTCGGCGTGGCCGGCGGCCTGACCCTGCCGGCGGTCACCACACTGGCCATGGCCGGCGCCACCGACACGGACGCCGGGCTCGCCTCCGGCCTGGCCAACACCACCCAACAGGTCGGCGGCGCGGTCGGCCTGGCCGCGCTGGCCACACTGGCCGCCGCCCGCCGCGACGGGCTGCGGGCGGGCGGCAGGGCCGAGGCCGCCGCGCACGCCGGCGGCTCCCGGCCCGCGTTCACCGTGGCCGCCGGTCTGGTTCTCGCCGCGTGGCTGGTGGCGCTGACCGCGGTGCCCCGACCGTCGGCCGGACCGTCGTCGGCCGCCGATCCGGCCGACCGGGCCGCGGCGGGTACCGGAACCGATCCGTACCGAAGCGCCGCGTCCGGTTGACCGGCGGCGGTCCGGCCGGGAGGGTGGTCGGGTGAGCGAGGCTGACGAGACCCGGGACGGCGTGGCCCTGACCAACCTGGACCAGCCGCTGTCCGACCGCGACGACGCGACAAAGCGTGACCT
>NZ_JAGPXZ010000926.1:0-2132 GCF_018070305.1 Micromonospora sp. M51
CCAGCATCCGGCGCGCCCTGCTCGACGCCGATTGACTACCAGGCGGGGCCGATCTCGTCGGCGACGATCTGCGCGGAGAGGGTCACCATCGGCAACCCGCCGCCCGGGTGGGTGGAGCCACCCACCAGCCACAGCCCGTTCGCCGGGCCCCGGTTGGCCGGGCGGAGCAGCCCACCGGCGGTGCCGTAGATCGAGCCACCTGGCGCGCCGGTCGCCACGTCCAGGTCGGCGGGGGTACGGATCTCACGGAACAGCAACCGGTCGCGGACGTCCACACCGCGCCGCGCCAGCACGTCCAGGATCCGGTCGGCGTACGCGTCGGCCAGCCCCGGACGTCGCCAGTCGACAGATCCCGCCGCGGTGCCCTGCCGAGCGGCGTTGACCAGCACGAACCACGCCTCGTGTCCGGCGGGGCGGACCATCGGGTCGTCGGCCACCGTGACGAACACCGTCGGGTCGGCCGCCGGCCGGGCCCGCACCCCGCGCCCGGGGTCACCGAAGACCGCGTCGAACTCGGCGTCGTAGTCGTCGGGGAAGAAGACGTTGTGGTGGGCCAGCCCGGTGCTGCCGGAGACGCCGAGCAGCAGCACGAAACCGGCGAGGCTGCGGTCGGTCAGCGCGGCCAGCCGACCCGGGTGCGGCAGCAGGTCACGGTAGACGGTGATCGCGTCCACGTTGGCCACCACCACGTCGGCGGGCACCGGGGCGGCGACTCCGGCGAGGCGTACCCCGTGCACCCGGCCGCCGGTGGCGTCGATCCGGGTGACAGTGGCGTCGGTCTGCACGACCACGCCGAGGTCCAGGCAACGGGTCAGCAGCGCGTCGGCGAGCGTGCCCAGCCCGCCGCGCAGGTACCAGCCACCGAAGGCCAACTCGGCGTAGGGGACCGCGACCAGCGCCGCGGGTGCCCGACGTGGGTCGGCGCCGGTGTAGGTGGCGTACCGGTCCAGCATCATCCGCAGCCGCGGGTCGGACAGGTGCCGGCGGCCCAGGCCGCGCAGGGTGCGGCCCGGGGCGATGGCGGCCAGGTCGCCGACGCGCCAGGCCAGCGACGCGAGGTCGCGGGGGGAGTCGACGGTACGGCGCAGGATGTCCCGCGAGGAGGCGTTCCACACCCGAGCGGCCCGACGCCACAACCGCTGCCAGTCGGCCGCCGCCCGGTCGCCGAAGGCGGCGCCGATCCGGCTGGCGAACTCCACCGGGTCGGCGCACGAGTCCAGTGCCGGGCCGCCGCCGGGGAAGACGTGCCGGACGATCGGGTCCAGGCCGACCAGGTCCAGGTACTCGTCGAGCTTCGCCCCGGTCGCCTCGAACAGGTCGTGGAAGACCTCGGGCAGGGTGAGCAGGCTCGGCCCGGTGTCGAAGTGGAACGACCCGGCCGGTGTGTCGTGCGCGTACCGGCCGAGCTTGCCGCCGACCGTGTCGGCCCGCTCGAAGACGGTCACCTGGTGCCCGGTGGCGGCCAGCCGGGCGGCGGTGGCGAGGCCACCCACCCCGGCGCCGACGACCACGATCCGCGCCATACCGCGTCCTCCTAGCTGACCGGGCGACCCCGCCAGGTCAGGCGGCGTCGCTTTCGCAGATGGTACGACCGCACTGTCAGCCAACCGAGGACCACGACCGACACGGGGTGTGCGAGCGCGTCGGGCCACCATCGGCCACCTGTCGCGCGGGCGGTGAGCACCCGCCCGGCCACCCCGAGCAGGTAGCCGGCCAGGCCCACGGCGGCCACCCCGGGCGCGCCGGCCACCACGCCAGCCAGCGCCACCAGTGGCGGGGCGGTGTAGAGCAGCAGCAGCGCCGCCACCACGGCCGCCGCCGCGCCCGGGTGCCCGAACGACGCCCAGAGCGACTTCGAGTACCCGTCGCGCAGTTGCGGCCAGTCGTCGTACATCCGGCAGGTGGCCAGCCGGGAGCCGTCGGCCAGGGCGATCCGCCCGCCGGCCCGCTTGACCGCCCGGGCCAGCTCGACGTCCTCCAGGATCCGGTCGGCGACCGCGGCGTGCCCGCCGGCGGCGGTGTAGCCGGCCCGGTCCACCACCAGGAACTGCCCGCCCGCCGCGGCCAGCGACGGCCGCGGCGAGCGTTCCATCGCGCGCAGCGGCAGGAAGGTGAGCCAGAGCCACTGCAAC
>NZ_JAGPXZ010000927.1:0-2123 GCF_018070305.1 Micromonospora sp. M51
CCCGGGGCGTGGTGGGCGTCGCGACCGGCTCGGCGACCTACCCCGGCGCGGCGGTGCTCTCCGTGGGCGGCGCGCTGGCCGGCCCGACCGGGCTGGTCCGCTACGCCGGCAGCGCCCGCGCCGAGGTGCTGCACCAGCACCCCTCGGTGATCGCCAGTGAGCGGGTCGCCGACGCGGGCCGGGTGCAGGCCTGGGTCTGCGGCTCCGGGCTGGGCACCGGCGCCGACGCGGCCGCCGAGCTGCGTGCCGTGCTGGCCGCCCCGGTGCCGGTGGTGCTCGACGCCGACGCCCTGACCCTGCTGGTGGACGGCTCACTCGCCGACCGGCTGCGGGGTCGGGACGCGCCCATCGTGGTCACCCCGCATGATCGGGAGTTCACGCGTCTCTGCGGTGAGGAACCCGGTGCCGACCGGGTCGGCGCAACGCTGCGGCTGGCCGCCTGGATGAACGCGGTGGTGCTGCTCAAGGGTGACCGCACGGTGATCGGCACGCCGGACGGTCGGGCGTACGTCAACCCGACCGGCACTTCGGCGTTGGCCACCGGCGGCACCGGCGACGTGTTGGCCGGGTTGCTCGGCTCGCTGCTGGCGGCCGGGGTGCCCGCCGATCGGGCTGCGGCGGCGGCCGCGTACCTGCACGGGCTCGCCGGGCGGGAGGCGGCCCGGGGTGGGCCGGTGACCGCGCCCGACGTGGCCACCGCGTTGCGTCCGGTGTTGGCCCGGCTGGGCTGAACGGGCCGTTCCAGCCGTGCTGGGCGGATCGCCGCGCCGGGACGTGCGTCGCCGCCCGCCGTGATCACGGCGGAAAGTAGGCTGGGCACATGTGGCAGGCCGAGGTACGCGTCGATCTTGACGCCATCCGCGAGAACGTGGGCAGGCTCCGCTCCGGCACCACCGCCGAGTTGATGGCGGTGGTGAAGGCCGACGGGTACGGACACGGCATGCTTCCGGCCGCCCGGGCGGCGCTCGACGGCGGCGCCGACTGGCTCGGCGTCTGCACCCTCGACGAGGCGCTCACCCTGCGCCGGGCCGGCGTGACAGTGCCGGTGCTGGCCTGGCTGCTCGCGCCCGGTTTGCCGCTGCACGAGGGGGTCAGCGCGGGGGTGGACCTCGGCGCGGCCAGCCTGGGTCAACTGGACGAGATGATCGAGGCGAGTCGCCTCGCCGGGCGTCCCGCCCGGCTCCACCTCAAGATCGACACGGGGTTGTCCCGGGGCGGCGCGACAGTCGCCGACTGGCCGGCGCTGCTGGACGCCGCCGCGAAGGCGCAGGCCGACGGCCTGGTCGAGGTGGTCGGCGTGTGGAGCCACTTCGTGTACGCCGACTCGCCCGGCCATCCCACCACCGACCGCCAACTGGCCGTCTTCCACGAGGGGCTGGCCATGGTCGAGCGGGCCGGGCTGCGACCGCGCTGGCGGCACCTCGCCAACTCGGCCGCCACCCTCACCCGCCCGGACACCCACTTCGACCTGGTCCGTCCGGGCCTGGCCATCTACGGGCTCTCCCCGGTGGCCGGCGAGACGTACGGGTTGCGGCCGGCGATGAGCGCCCGCGCCCGGGTGATGCTCACCAAACGGGTGCCCGCCGGCACCGGCATCTCCTACGGGCACGCCTACACGACGCAAGCCGACGCGAACCTGGCCGTGGTGCCGCTCGGGTACGCCGACGGGGTCCCCCGGCACGCGTCCAACACCGGTCCGGTGCAGCTCGGCGGCGTACGCCGGACGATCTCGGGGCGGGTCTGCATGGACCAGTTCGTGCTCGACTGCGGCGACGACCCGGTGGCCGACGGCGACGTGGCGACGCTCTTCGGCAGCGGCGTCGACGGCGAGCCGACCGCTGACGACTGGGCCGAGGCGGTCGGCACCATCAACTACGAGATCGTCACCCGGTTCGGCGGCACGCGGGTGCCCCGCGTCTACGACGGCGAAAGACAATGAGTTATCGCATTCCGCGTCCGCGCACGGCAGCTGGTCGGGTCGCGGGGATCGTCGGCGCGGCGGTGGGCGTGGCCGCGGCGGGGCTGGCGGCCGGGGTGGCGACCGAACGGACCCTGGTCCGCCGGCTCAAGGCCGACCCGGCCGACCGCTACGCGCACGAGACGTTCGACGAGCAGCGGTACGA
>NZ_JAGPXZ010000928.1:0-2107 GCF_018070305.1 Micromonospora sp. M51
CTCCACCATCGGCGGGTTCGCCACCATCGTCGGTCCACCACTGGCGGGCCTCCTGATCGCCTGGGTCGGGCCGGTATGGGTGATCGCCATCGACGCCGCCACCTTCGCCGCGCTGGCCCTCACCTACCGCTTCGCGGTGTCCGCCGCGGACAGCGACCACCGGCACGAACGCGGCGCGTCGCGGACCGCCGGGTTCGCTGTCATCCGCCGCAATCCCGCCCTCCTGGGCCTGCTGGCGCTGAGCCTCGCGTTCTTCTTCCTGTTCGGGCCGGTGTACGTGGCCATGCCGATCCACATCACCGATGACCTGCACGCCTCCGCGACGCTGCTGGGCGCCTACTACACCGCGTTCGGCGTCGGCGGCCTCGTCAGAGGGCTGATCACCGGACACCTGCGCCGCTGGCCGCTGCGGGCCACCACCATCACCATCGTCGTCGCGTTCGGCGTGGCCATGTTGCCGCTGGGCCTCGGTGCGCCCGTCGGCGTGTCGCTGCCGGCGTTCGCCTTGGCGGGCCTGATCTGGGCACCGTACATGTCCACGTCGATGGCGCTGTTCCAGCGCAGCACGTCCATCGCGCAGCTACCGGCGGTGCTCGCCGCCAACGGCGCGGTCCTCGTGGTGGCGGTGCCCCTGGGCACCATGCTGGGTGGGCCACTGGTGGGTGCCATCGGTGCCCGGCCGACGATGCTGCTCTGCGCCACGGCGATCGTGACCGTCGGCCTGGTCGCCGGAGGATTCGCGATTCCCTGGCGGAAGACACGATCCTCCGGCGACCCGGCAGTCACCGAGGTCAGTGCCCGTCGCTGAGCTGGACGTCGACCACTGTCAGCTTCCCTCGTTGGTGCGGTGGCGTTCGACCGTCTCGGCGATGCGCTTGATCCGGCGGAGTCGGGCGTCCCAGGTGGAGCCCACCGCCGACAGCTGGGCCACCGCGCGGGCGAGTTGCGCCTCGTCGACCTGGTAGTGACGCTCGCGACCGGCCGGCTCGGCGTGGATCAGCCCAACGCGGTCCAGCACCGCCAGGTGTTTCGAGACGGCCTGCCGGGTGACGGGTAGCTGCCTGCTCAACGAGGTGGCGGTGCCCGGTCCGTCGGAGAGCAGAAGATCGATCATCGTACGCCGAATCGGGTCGCCGATCGCCGACCACAGCTCGTCGTCGACCACAGTGCTCACGCGGTCGCGACCAGCCGCGAAACGTACACGCCCAGCCGGGGAATGTAGTGGTCCCAACCGTTCTCGTGGTCGCGGTACTGCTCCTCCAGGACGGCGACCTCCCACCCCTGCTCACGGAACCCGGTCTCGGTCATCCGGATCTGCGTCCCCGTGCCGTTGGGGATCAGGTCGAAGGTGACGAGCAGCGCCTGCCCGCCGCGGTCCGGCTCGGTGAAGCACCACCGGAAGGAGAACCGCTTCGGCGGGTCGACCTCGACCACGGCGAACGCGACGGTCGTCGTCTCGCCGGTGTCGGCGTCGCGCCACACCAGTTCGCCGGGCGCACCGGCGACCGACTCGAACCGCGCGTCGTCTGGCCACCACTCCCGCATGTGCTCGGGCTGGCTGACCACCTCGAAGACCACCTCGGGGGACGCGTTGACGTGGATGTCGCGTTCGATCGTTCCCTGTTCCATACCCACCACCTTTCGCAACCTTTGGTTGCACTCAACCTACGACAGCCGGACGCCGTCCCGCAACCTTTCGTTGCATGTCGCGGAATCCGTCGTACCCGGGATGCACAATGCCGGGCATGTCTGAGCCGTCGCCGCACCGCCACCACGCCATCGACTACATCGAGCTCACGGTGACCGACCTCGCCGTGGCCAAGCGCTTCTACGCCGACGCGTTCGGCTGGCAGTTCACCGACTACGGGCCGGAGTACGCCGGCATCCGCAGTCCACACGGCGACGACGCACCAGAGGTGGGCGGTCTCCGGCTGGACGCGGAAGTGCGGGCGGGCGGCCCACTCGTGCTGCTCTACTCCACCGACCTGGACCGGTCGGTGCAGGCCGTCAAGGAAGCCGGCGGCCGGGTGGTGAACGGGCCGTACGAGTTCCCCGGTGGCCGGCGGTTCCACTTCACCGACCCCAGCGGCAACGAGCTGGGTGCCTG
>NZ_JAGPXZ010000929.1:0-2102 GCF_018070305.1 Micromonospora sp. M51
CGGGTGGTGGGGCCAGGACACCGGGGACGCGGCGACGGTGGCGCAGCCGACCAGCACCGCCGCGTGCCCGCTGCGGCCCTGTCGCGTCAACTGTCGCGCCCGCAGCAGGGCCGCCACGCAGACGAACGCCACCAGGGTGGCCCAGAGCACTGGCAACGCCGCCTCGTCCACGCCGACGCGCAGCAGCATGCCATGCAGGGACTGGTTACCCAGTGACGCCAGGTTGCCGATCCGTGAGGTCTGCCGGACGGCCTCGGTCCAGTACGTCCAACTCTCGCCGGGCAGCACGATCCCGGCGAGCCCCGCGCAGGCCAGGAATGTCGCCACGGCGCGGCCCGCGTCGCGGTAGCGGCCGGTGGCGAGGAAGTAGACGACGAACAGCAACGGGGTCAGCTTGATCGCCGAGGCGACCCCGACCAGCACCCCGCGCAGCCGGGGCGGGACCAGGCCCACCCCGTCGAGCAGGGCCATCAGCACGATGAAGATGCTGACCTGACCGAAGCGCAGATTGCTCTGCACCGGTGCGGAGAGCATCAGCACCGTGGCCGCCACCGCCACCACGAGCGGTCGCCGGGACTGCCGGGTGGTCAGCGCGACACCGACCGTCCCGGCGATGGCGACGACCGCCGCGCACGTCGCCACCAACCAGATTCCCCGCAGGACGCCCTCCGGCACGGCGGTGATCGGCCCCAGCACGAGGGCGGCGAACGGCGGATAGGTGAACGGACCGCCGTTGGCCGCCACGAAGCCGTACAGCGGCCGACCGGCGTGCAGGTCGGCCAGCGCGCCGTAGTAGATGTGCAGGTCGGAGAGGCGATCCGGACGGCGCAGAACGAGCACACAGGACACCAGCGCGACGACGACGAAGGCCACCCACGCCAGCGCCACCCGGCGATCCCGCATCGACCGAGAATAAACGGGACGGCACCAAGAAACACCCGCTGGGGCAACTTGCGCCGTAGTCCCGTTCACGGGACCCTGTTCTCTGGGTTGCCAACCGCTCACCGAACGTGCCCCCGGAGGCGACATGCACATGCCCCGTACCCTCCCCCGCCGACTGCTGGCCGGCACCGGCGTGCTCCTGCTCGGCACCGCCCTCGCTGCCGCCGGCGTCGGTGTTCCGGCCGTCGCCGCGACGGGCGCGGACACCGTCGGATACGTCCGGCTCGCCCACCTCTCCCCCGACACCCCGGCCGTCGACGTCTACCTGGCCGCACCGGGCACCGCGAAGCCGCGGGTCTTCCCGGGGGTCGGCTACGGCGTGGTCTCCGACTACCTCGAACTCGCGCCCGGCCGGTACGCGGTGGCGATGCGCGAGGCCGGCGCTCCCGCCAGCGATCCCCCGGTGCTCACCACCGAGGTCGCGGTGACCAGTGGTGACGCGTTCACGGTGGCCGGTGTCGGGCGGCACGCCGACCTCGGCCTGCGGGTGCTCACCGACGACCTCAGCGCCCCCAGCGACGGGCGTGCCAAGGTGCGGGTCGTGCAGGCGTCGGTGCGGACCCCGATCCTCGACGTGGCCGCCTCCGACGGCCCGAAGATCGCCGACGGGGTGCAGTTCGCCACCACCACCGACTACCAGCAGGTCGAGCCGGGCAGATGGCGGCTGAAGCTGACCGGTGCCGGTGGTCCGAGCACCGACGCCGAGGTGCGGCTCACCGGCGGCGCTGTCTACTCGCTGCTCGTGCTCGACGCGAAGCAGGGCGGGCTGACCGCCGAGCTGCGCCGCGACGCCGAGGGCGGCACCGTCGTCCCGGCCGGTGGGGTGGACACCGGCGCCGGGGGCACCGCCCGCACCGGGCTCGACGCGTACCCCCTGGTGGCCGGCGGCCTGGCCGCGGTGGCCGGGGTGGTCGCGTTGCTGCTCTGGCGACGGCGGCGCAGCACCTGGTGAGCGCCGGGCCGGGCCCGTCGATCCGGCGGCACCGTGACCGTCGGGTGCCGCTGGCCGCGCTGGTCGCGGCCGGCGCGGCGGTCTGCCTCGCCGCGAGCACCGGGGTCGGGCTGGCCACCACCGACCCGCCGCCGGTCGCGACCTGGCACCCCGGCTGCGGCGACGACTGCCCGTCGGTGGCCGCCGCGCCCACGCCACACGGTCCACC
>NZ_JAGPXZ010000093.1:0-12592 GCF_018070305.1 Micromonospora sp. M51
GCAGGATCGGTGCCTCGTCGCTGACCGCCGGTGACCAACTGGTGGTCGGGTCCCCGTCGAGTGCCGCGCCGGCCCGACCTGTCGGGTCGGGAACGGCCGTTGAGGAGGCGCTGACCTGCGCCGCGAGGCGCAGTGGCTGTGCGTCGGCCACCAGCTTGTCGAGAGTGTTGTCCAGGTCCGGGCCGGCCGTCGGCCGCGCCCACAGCTTGGCCTCGTAAGCCCCGGCGGCGGGCAGGGTGAGGGTCCGGTCGATGCTGGAGCCGTCCTCGGAACCGCGGACGGAGTCGGTGGAACAGTGGGGGTGGCCGTCGACGGTGAAGCAGGCCGGGGTGGGGGGCGGCGCCGACACGACGACGGTCGCCGGCCGGTCGGTGGTCGGTGCGGCGGGAAGGACAAGGGTCCGGCTCGTCTGGACGCCGGGAATCGTGATCTCGGCGAGGCCGACCGACCCGTTGCCGAACGAGCGGAGGTCGTACGCGTCGTCGATCGAGATCTTGACCGTGCGGGTGGCGTGGACGCCGGGCAGCTCGAAGACCATGTGATCGCTGAACTGTTCGACGGTGCGGCTCTCGTACCCGGCGGCGACGGTCACCGTCGTGGGCAGGGCGTCGGCCTTCAGGTCGAACCAGACCTCGACCCGGGTGACCCGGGTCGGGTTGGCGAGGCCCACCTCGACCCACTGACGGTCGCTGGGCGAGTACGGCGCGGACTGCCAGGACGTTTCCGGATTGCCATCCATCGCCGCGTACGGCTGGTGCTCGGGGCGGGCACCGCCGGGGGAGTCCACCTGCGAGCGGGCGGTCGACGCGCGGATCGCGCTGATGCCCTCGAAACGGGCGACGGTGGACTGCTGCGCCCCCCACTCGGGCAGGTAGTCGTGGGCGGGCGCTGTCACCTCGAAGGTGTCGTCGGCGGTGAGAGTCTGTGAGGCGTTGTCGCGCGAGCGGCCGAACGACACGTCGCGCCTGCGCAGCCCGTCGGTCATCGCGACCGGCCCGGTGATGCCGGCCGCCGTCGCATCGCCGGCCAGGACCGTCGGCGCCGTGCCGAGCTGCCCTGCCGCGGCGAGGTCGAGGAGCGACTCGGGGCCGCCCACAACTGTGGTCACGGCGTCACGGTCGTACGCGACAACCGGCTCGACCGGCCGGTCGACCCGGTAGACCTCCAACGCCCGGACGGGCACGTCGAGCCCCTGGTCGCGGAACTCGTCCGGGGACGAGGGCCCCCCGCGCAGGGGGCCGAAGGAGGTGACGCGGGTCAATCCGGGTGAGCGGTCCAGTGCCTGGCGGACCACAGCCGGGCGCGCCGTGTCCGAGCGGCCGTGGTCCAGGTCGGCGCGGAACAGGACGTGGCTGATCCCGGACCGGGCGAGCAGGTCGGCCAGGCCCGCCGACCCGACGCCGGTGGCGAGTGTCGACTCGATCGCGTCCAGCAGCCGGATCGTGGTCGGCGGGGTGAAGGGGATGGAGTTGCGTACCGCCCACCGGCTGTTCAGCAGCGGCTGGGCGATCTCATCGGTGGTGTTGCCCCAGTCGTACGAGGGGAAGCGCGCCCCGGGTACGACGAGTACCCGCCCGCGCCCGGTGTTCGCGTCGAGCCAGTCGGTGGCCTCGTGCCAGTAGCCGGGGACCGCCTTGACGCCGCCTGGCGTGGCGAGACCGCCGGCGAGCGCGGGCGTGGCAACCGCCGTGACGGCGACCATGGCCACACCGGCTGTGAGCCAGGCGCGTGCGACAGTTCGTGGGCGGTGCTGCTCGGGCGCGGTGCGCGCCGCGCGGATGGCCAGGCCGATCAGGTGCGCCATACCCAGGGCCAGGGGCAGGCGGAGCAGAACGTCGAACTTGTGCACGTTACGCAGGGGGGCACCGACGCCGTCGAGGAACTCCCGCTGCGGGCCGGCGAGGATGTTCGGCAGGTCACCGACGTGCCCGAGACCGACGAGCGCGGCGCCCAGCACCAGACCGGTGATGAGGAACCGGCGGTGCGGCATCCCGCGTCGGGACAGCCCGAGGACACCGAGGGCGGCGACCACCAGGGTGGCGGCGACCAGTAGCGCCTCGTTGGCGAGTCGTGCGCCGGCCGGAAGGATCGGCCCGAACGGGGTGGCGAGGTAGGCGAGCCAGTAGGAGGCGCCGCGGAGGGTCGTCACCGCGTCGGTGACGCTGGTCGTGTTCCGGGCGGTCTCGATGTAGTCCAGGAAGGGTGGGCTGTACCGGCCCAGAACGAGCAGCGGAACCAACCACCACGCCGTGGCCAGCGCCACCGCGCCACACCACGCGGCGATGGCGGTGACGCGGCGGCGTACGGGCTGGAGGGTGGCGAGCCAGAGCAGGGCGAGTGGCACCACCGCGGCCACGGCTGTGGCGTTGACTCCGCCGGCGCAGGCGACGGCTACGGCCGACCCGGCGACGGCGCGCCGCAGCGGGGTGCCGCCGGCGAGGCCCACCAGCGGGATGAGCACCCAGGGGGCGATGGCGCTGGGCCAGGACTCGACCGAGGCGTAGCCGAGTTGGGTGAGGATGCGGGGTGACAGCGCGAAGGCGACACCGGCGATCATGCGTCCGGCGGGCGTGCCGATACCCAGCCTGCCCGCCAGCCGTACCACTCCCAGGTAGGCGACACAGAAGATCAGCGCCCACCACAGCCGCTGGACCACCCACGGCGCGATGCCAAGTTCCGATCCGAGCAGGAAGAACGGGCCCATCGGCCAGAGATATCCGTACGCCTGGTTCTGTAGCTGACCGAACGTGCCGTTGGGGTCCCAGAGGTGCAGCGAGCGGAGCAGCCAGCCGGCTGGGTTGACACTCAGGTCGATCTTGGTGTCGGGGACGACCTGGCCCGGGGCCTGCTGAAAGGCGAGGGCGGTCAGCGCGATGCAGATGACCAGGTGCCGGAACCGTCGGGCCGTGTGCCGGCTTCGACTGGACACCGGAGCGGCGCCACCGGTCACCTCTGCACGCATTTCGGCTCCTGTCTTCACCGGCCGGACGCGCACCTGCAGCCGACTACTGTCGCGCGACGTTATCCGGACCGGGCACGGACGGGCGACCAGGGGCGCTGCGGTGGCGTTATCGGGAGAACGGCCGTCCCCACGGCGTGTAAGCGTGTGGCAGGCTGCCGACCATGTCAATGCCAGAAGCTGAGGCCGAGACGCATCCGGAAGGCGTCACGTCCGACGGTGACCGGCCGGGGCCGATCGGCCGATGGGTCCGTGCCGACCGCGTCCGCGCGGTGGCGATCGCCCTCATCGTCGTGTCCGTCGCCTGGCGCGCCGGCCTTGCCACCCGTGGCTGGTTCTCGCAGGACGAGTTCGTCATCGCCGCCCAGGTCCTCGACACCCGGTTGGACGCGGACTTCCTCCTGCGTACCTTCAACAACCACCTCATGCCCGGCGGCCTGCTGGTGGCGTGGGCGATGGTGCGGGTGGCGGGCTTTGTCACCTGGCCCTGGGTGCTGCTGCTGGCGGTCGGCCAGGCGGCGATCGGGTTCGCCGTCTACCGGTTGCTGCGCGATCTGCTCCGACCAGGCTGGGGGCTGCTCATCCCGCTGTGCCTGTTCGTGTTCAGCCCGCTGACGCTTGAGGTCTCCTCGCTGTGGTTGGTCGGGCTGCTCGTGATGCCGATGCAGTTGGCCCTGGTCATGGCGGCGACGGCCCAGGTCTGGTACGTGCGGACCGGTCGGCTGCGACACCTCGTGGTGGTTGTCCTGTGGGTGGTGTTCGGCCTGCTCTTCGACACCAAGTCCCTGCTGATCGTGCCGCTGCTGTTCCTGCTGACCGTCTTCCTCTTCACGTCGGGCGGCCCCTGGCGCAGCCTGGTGACGACGGTCCGCCGGCACTGGCCGGCGTGGCTGGTGCTCGGTGCGCTCTCGGGGGCGTACCTGGCGTTCTATCTGACCCGTCCCGCCCGCGAGTTGGACGAACCCACATCCGTCGGTCAGGTCCTCAAATTCCTCGGTGACCTGGTCGGCGAAACCGTCGTTCCGGGTCTGCTCGGCGGACCCTGGCGTTGGGCGTACGCCGGTGACGGTCCGCCGGCCGTGAACCCGTACGACATCGCCAAGTGGCTGTCGTGGGCGGTGCTGGGGGCTCTCATCGTGGTCACCGCGCGGCGGCGCCCGTCGGCCCGGCGGGCCTGGTTGCTGCTCGCGTGCTACCTCGGGCTGGTCGCCGCGCTCTTCGCCGTGACCCGCCTCGGTGGGCCGCTCGGCTCGTTCGTGGGCATCATTCCCCGGTACGTCGCCGACGTGGTGCTGGTCGCCGCGATCTGTGTCGGCGCGGCCCTGTTGGGGACGAAGGACGCCGATGAGGACGACGTGTCCGCGTGGCCGCTGCCGACCGTTCTGCGGGAGCCGGGTGCCTTCGCGGTCGGTCTGGTCTCGATAATCGTCGTCCTGGCCACCATCGGGGTGGGCACGCTGTGGAGCACGGCCCGTTTCGGGGACAACTGGAGCACCAAGTACGGACGGGACTACCTCGCGACGACGCAGATCGAGCTTGCCGCCGCCGCGCCGGGCACCGTCTTCCTGGAGACCACCGTCCCGGACCGCGTCATCGCCGGCTACTTCTGGCCGGACAATCTCCAGTCGCACTTCTTCCGCCCGGCCGAGCGGCGGCCCACCTTCGTGGAGGAGGCCGAGAAGCCGTTCATGTTCGACGACTTCGGCCGGATCCGTCCGGTAGTGGTTCAGGGGCGGAAGGTCGTGCCCGGGACGGTGCCCAACTGCGGGCACCTGGCGGAGGGTGGTGTACCCGCCCGGATCCCGTTGGACGGGTACCTGGAGGAGTGGCCGTACGCGGTCCATTTCGGCTATGTCAGTTCGGGCGACTCGACGGCACTCTTCCGTCTCGGGGACGCGGTCCGGGTAATCACCCTGAAGCGCGGGCTGAACGACGTGTTCTTCCTGCTGGAGGGGGCTGGGGACGCCGTCGAGGTCACCGTGAGCACCTCGGGGGTCCGGGTGTGCACCCAACTGATCACCGTCGGCCGCGCGGTGCCGGCACTGTGAATGGTTGAGCAGACCACCGGCGTCGGGGCCCCACCGGTGCGGCGGGCGCGGGACACGTTGCCGCTGTACGCCGTTGCGGCGGCTGTCACGGTGCTGGTGCTGGCCCCGCTCGCGGCACCGGGATACGCGCTGCTGTACGACATGGTGTTCGTACCCCGGCAGCCGCTGAGTTGGGATCTCGTCGCCCCTGCGCAGACTCTGCCCCGGGCGGTGCCGATGGACGCACTGATGTCCCTGGTCACCCAGCTCGTGCCGGGCTGGGCGGTGCAGCGGGTGGCGCTCGGTGGAGCGGTTCTCCTGGCCGCGGTCGGTGCCGGCCGTCTGGTGCCGACGGAACGGCTCGCGGTCCGATTGCTGGCCGCGGTGGCGTACGCGTGGACGCCCTACCTGGCCGAGCGGTTGCTGATCGGACAGTGGGGGCTGCTGCTCGCGTACGCCGCGCTGCCCTGGTTGGTCCGGGCGGCGCTGGACCTGCGGGCGGGTCGTGACGGCGCGCTCGCCCGGGTGGTGCTCGCCGCGGCTCCCGCCGCGATCACCCCGACCGGTGGGTTGATCGCGTTGGGCACTGTGGCCCTGCTGGTGCCGGACCGGACGCGCCTTCGCCGGTCGGCGCTCGTGGTGGGCGGCGTCGCGTTACTCAACGCCCCCTGGGTGACCGCGGCCCTGGTCACCGGCGCTGGCGGGTCATCCGATCCGGCGGGGGTGGCGGCGTTCGCGGCGCGTTCGGAGAACTGGGCCGGTCCGCTGGTGGCGCTCGCGGGTACGGGTGGCGTCTGGAGCGCACAGGCGACCCCCGCCAGTCGCGCTGCGCCGCTGGTACCGCTGGCGACCCTGCTCCTGCTGGTCCTGGCCGGTGTCGGTACCGGCCTGCTGCGGCGCCGGGTGCCCCCGGGTGTGGCGGTGCGGCTGGCGCTGCTCGCCGGGATCGCCTGTCTTCTCGCTGCCCTCGGGGTGCTCCCCGGTGGGGCCGCCGTGTTGCGCTGGGCGGTGGTGCATCTGCCGGGTGCGGGGCTGCTTCGAGACGGCCAGAAATTCCTGGCCCCGTACGCTCTGCTGCTGGTGGTGTGTGCCGCGTTGGGAGCCGAGCGGCTGGTGGCCAGGATCGACCGGGAGGTGGCGGGGGTGGTTCTGGTCGGCCTGCTGCTCCTGCCGGTGGCCGTCATGCCGGACCTTGCCTTCGGCGGTGCCGGTCGGCTTCGTCCGGTGAGTTATCCGGCGGACTGGCAGGCGGTGGCCGAGCGGGTGGCCGGCGAGCCGGGGGAGATCCTCGCGCTGCCGCTGTCCGCCTACCGGGCCTACCCATGGAACCCGGGACGTATCGTCCTGGATCCGGCGCCGCGCTATCTGCCGGGGACGGTGCTGACCGACGACACGCTCCGGGTCGGCGACGTCGCGGTGGCCGGGGAGAACCCACGGCTCCGCGAGGTGCGCCGGGTGCTGGCCGAGGGGCGGCCCGTCTCGGCCACCGGTGTGCGCTGGGTGGTCGTGCAGCACCAGGGGCCCAGCGAGGTCGACCGGGCGACCCTTCGTGATCTCGAAGTCGTCCACGAGGGACCGTTTCTCACTCTCTACCGAAACCCGGCTGTTCCTCCGGAATCGGACGCCCCTGGACGTGGTGCGTGGGCCGTCGTGATGGCGCTCGGCGCTGCCCTTCTGGTGGTCATGGCGGCCGCCATTTCGGCACTACACCGGCGTCCTACCGCGTGGTAACGTCCGCTCGCACGTCTCGCCATTGGAGGATTGGCATGCGTAGAGCTCTGACCCTGGTCGTCTCCGGCATGGTGGCGGCGTTGCTGGGGATCCTGGCCCTCGGCGGGCTCTCGGCCGCCGCGACCGCCACCGACAAAGAGGCGGCCAACGAGGCCAAGAGTGTTTCGGAAGCGGCCAAGCGTGCCGGAAAGAAGGACCCGTACGCCCCCGAGGTCTACGGCGACAGGTAGGACGGCTCGCCCCGCTGCTGCACTGGGCGGGGCGACTCCACCCCGCTCAGCAGGTCCGCGAAGCGCCCACCCGCGACCTGCCAGGTGAAGCTCGCCGCGTGCTCCCGGGCCTGCGCCCCCATCTCTCGCCGCATGTCGTCCTCGCGTAGGAGCGTGCGCACCTTCGCCAGGTAGTCGTCGATGTCGTCGGCCAGCAGGCCGGTACGCCCGTCGACGACAGCTTCGGCGACCCCACCCGCTTCCCGGAACGCAACCGTTGGCGTGCCGGCGGAACCCGCCTCGACAATCGTCAGGCCCCAGCCCTCCTTGAGTGACGGGGTCAGGGCGACCCAGGCCGAGGCGAGCAGAGCGGCTTTTTCCTCCTCCGTCACGAAGCCCCGGAAGTCCACCCGCTCGGTGATGTCCAGCTCCGCGGCGAGTTCACGCAGGTGCGACTCCCACCAGCCCTGGCCGGCGACGACCAGCCGCAGCTGGGGCAACTCGTCGGCGAGGGCCGCGACCGCCCGCAACGCCACCTCGACCCGCTTGTGTGGTACCAGCCGATTCAGCGTCACGAGCAGCGGGAACGGCGCCCGCTCGGCGTCGGTGCGGGGCAGCGCCGGGGTGCCGTTGTGCACCACGGCGACCTGCTCCGGCGGTACGCCCAGCACGGCCAGCTCGCTGCGGGTGGCCTCGGAGACGGTGACGTACCGGCACCGCCGGTAGACGCGCACAGCCAGCGACGACTCGACCCACCAGCCGAACCGCGCGGCCCATTTCGGAAGGACCACCGGCCACTGCTCGCGATGCACGTGGTGGATCAGCTTGACCACCGGGCGCCGTGCCCACAGCGGGGAGAGGAACGGCAACCCGTTGCAGACGTCGACCAGGATGTCGGGCCGGCCGCCCCGACGGCTCGACAGCGGGCCCACGCCCAGCGCGCCGGCCAGGTAGCTGAGCGCCGCCCAGAGGTAGACGGTGTGTCTGCCGCCGCGCCGCACCAGCCGAACGCCTGCCTCGTTGACCTCGTCGCCGGGTGCCTCGCTGTGGGCGGCGCAGAAGAGGGTGGCGCGGAAACGGCGCGCCACCAACTCGGCGGCGATCCGTTCCACGTACACCTCGGACCCGCCACCCTCGGGGTTGCGGGTGTCTCGCCAGTTGAGGAACAGCACGTGTCCGGGCATGCCGAAGCGACGCTCCACGCGAACCCTACTCTCAAGTAATTTAGGGACGCGCGTCACACTAGGGGGCCGGGGTGCCGGCCGGCAATGCCCTGATGGGGCAGCGCTGATCGACTGGCGTTACGTGCCGACAGTGGGTGCCGGCGTGACCGTCGGCGCCGCGACGGCCGGTGCGGCCACGTCGACGGTGGGTGTGCCGGACGCCTGCCCGCGCCTGGCCGGTCGCTTCCGACGTTGCGATCCGAGCACCTGCAGGGGCCGCTCGACGCCGTAGTAGCTGACGGTGGCGTACATCAGGCCGAAGACCATGGTGAGTGCGAAGGTGTTGAACAGTCCGCCGGTGAAGAGCGGTCGGTCGTCGATCAGGTAGATGAGTTCGATGACCAGCGGGTGCCACAGGAACAGCCCGTACGAGACGGTGCCGAGCCATCGGGCCGACTCGGCGGCGAAGATTTCCTTGGCCCGCGTCCGCCCGCCGAAGGCCACCGGGATCAGGATCAGCGTCGCGATCGCGAGGTACAGGGCCAGCTTGACCGCGAACTCGGCGGCTGTCGGACCGGTGAGGTCGCGGGGTCCGGCGATGGGCGTCGTCGCGATCGCCATCAGGGCGACCGCCGCTGCCCAGCAGGCAATCGGCGCCGAAGCGAGGTCGTCCAGTACGCGGAAGGCGGCGGGCGCGGTCCCGGTGCGCAGGGCGACGTGCGCCGCCGCCAGGGCCATCCCCGCGCCGAACCAGGCCGCGTACGAGGGGAGCCACATGGTGTGCAGGCCATTGCTGAGCCAGCCGATCCCCAGCAGCGCGAGCCATCCGGCGGTCACCAACAAACCCCCGCAGACGATCACGACGGTTCGGACGGGACGCCACGACCGACCAACAGCGAGCACGGCGATCAGCGGCAGGATCAGGTAGAACGCGACCTCGGTGGCGAGACTCCAGGTCTGGCTGAGCCCGGAGCGCAACTGGCCCGGCTCGTAGATCTGGGTGAAGGTGAGATGGCGAATCCAGTCACCGGCGGACGCCGGCCGATTCTGCGGCAGGACGATCAGGCAGACCAGCACCGCCAGCCAGTAGGCGGGCAGGATTCGTAGCGCCCGCCGCCAGAGGTACCGCCCGGCGCGCGGTCGGGCCTGTCCCGTCGCGGCGTTCAGGGCCCACGGTCGGAACAGCAGGAATCCGGAGAGCACGAAGAAGATGGCAACGCCGACGTCGAGCCGAGCCAGCCAACCGCCCCACGGGGTGTTCATGGTGGCAGCGGTCTGGAACCCGATGTGGTGACCGACGACCGCCACGGCGCCAATTGCTCGCAGCGCGTCGAGTGCGGGGAGTCGGTCGGTAACCGAAGTCTGCGGAATTGTTGGCGCGGCGGCTGTGGACATCTGGACATCCAGGGGGTCGCTTTGAAGGTGACCGGGGAGTAACCTCCCGCCATGTTAAGGATCGGGTGCCCCGGACAACAGGTCGTAGGGCGGCAGGCTACAGGAGGATGAGTGAAGCTTCGCGTGGGCGCCGCGCTCTTCGGGCTCGGTGTTTTGTTGCTGGTCTTCGCGGCTGGGCTGCCGTTCTACGTGGCCCCTTCCGTGACCAAGCTCCCGTATGACCTTGAACCAACGACGTCCGTCGCGGAGGCAAAGAACGCCAAGTTCCTGAAGATCACTCGCGTCGGCGAGTCGGTGAGCATCGAGGTCCTGCAAGGTGACCTCGTCTCCAGCGTCGAGGTCATTCCTCAGCCGGACGACACGAGGGACCGGCTACCCGAGGACCTCAAGGGCGACGCGGTGATCTGGGACGTCTACCAGACCGTCAGGCGTGCCGACACCCCTGATGTGGTCAGCCAGTACAGCACCGAGCTGGCTCTCGACCGGATCTCCGGCGCGGCCGCCCCGTGGAAGGAGCAGTGGCTCAACGAGAGCGGCGCGGAGCAGACTCCGGTCGGGAACGTGACCTACTCCGGCCAGATCTACAAGTTCCCGTTCGGCACCGACAAGCGGGACTACCAGGTTTTCGACCGTGACCTGAAGCGGGCCGTCCCGGCGAAGTTCGTCGGCACCGAAAAGATCAAGGGCATCGAGGCGTACCGCTTCGAGCAGCGCATCGAGAACGAGGCGCTCAACACCCCGGAGGCGAGCCTCAAGCCGCTGCTCGGCAGGTTCGCCCCCACCGCCACCAGCGGTCAGATCGTCTACAGCAACACCCGTACGCTCTGGGTCGACCCGGTGACGGGCTCCTACGTGAACGTCCGGGAACAGCAGAAGAAGGAGTTGCGCCCGGACACCGGCACCGCCACGGTGCTGCTGGACGCGGACTTCAACTACAACGACGACACGGTCAGCCGCAGTGTCGAGACGGTCAAGGACAACCGCTTCAAGATCGGCCTGATCAGTTTCTGGGGCCCGATCGCCGCCGGTGTCCTTGGTCTGATCGCCCTCGTCGTCGGCGTGTGGCTGGTGATGCGGACCGACGACGGTGCCGCCCGGCACCGCGCCGACGCGGCTGTGGCACCCGGCACCGACCCGACCCGTACCCGGGTGGACCAGGAGCCGGTACGCGACGCGGAGACCGCCGAGCAGCCCCGGACCGAGCCCGCAGGCGGTCCACTGACCGACGAGATCCCGCCGGCGTCGACGAACTGGAAGTCCGAGGACCCGACGGTGCCGACCCAGCGTCCGGCGCACGGCGAGGTCGAGCAGCGCTAGACGGGTACGACGCGATGCACGTTCGAGGGGTGGACCGCGGGTGCGGTCCACCCCTCAGTCGTGAGGCGGCGTCTGCCTCGGATGCCCTGCGTGGCGCACGGCGTACCGCGTGCAGACCCAGTCTTCGCTGTACAGCCGATCGCGCCACCGCCCGACGATCTCCCCGTCGTGTGCGGCCATGAGCTGCACCATGTCGGCGTGCGGTACGACCGTCATCTTCATCGGCGCCGGGTAATTGAGCAGGTGACGCTGTGCCCAGCTGATCAGGCGGGCCGGCGCCAGATGCCAGACGATGCCCCTGGCCGTGTGCGCCGGTTCGGTGGGGAATCCCACGACGGCGGTGCCGCCTGGCCGCAACACGCGCAGGAACTCGGCCAGATAGCGATCGATGGCGGGGCGCGGTAGGTGTTGCAGCACCAGGGCGCTGTAGACCAGGTCGAAGTGACCGTCGGGGAACTGGCTCAGGTCCGGTGCGTCGTTGAGGACGAACCGGATGTTCTCGGCGCTCTGGTTCAGTCGCCGGGCGGTCTCCAGCATCGTCGGAGCGATGTCCACACCGACGACCTCGTCCGCGTGTGGGGCGAGTGCCTGCGACAGTCGCCCGACGCCGCAGCCGAAGTCGAGCACCCGCTCCCAGCGGGTGGGCAGGCCGAGTTGGCGAAGTTGGCCGGTCGTCTCCTCGACGTCGGTGCGGCCGGTGGCCAGGAACTCCCCGACGTCCCACCGTCCGCCGCGTTTGCCGGGCTCGACGAGTACGGCCCAGAGCGGATCTTCAGCTCCGAGCTTGGTCCAGTCGCGTCGCACGTCGTTCAGATGCACGCCGAAACCCTAGGACCTCGGGCCGCTCGGTGGGGTCCTGCTGTCTCCGGGATCGCCTGGATGTTCGGGCGAGAGGACGAGCCGAACGGCTCTCCGCAGCCTGCGTACTTTACATCCGTTACCTAATTGTAATTCCTCGATGCCCTGCGACTCTCTGCTGTCGGGGGGCGGGGTTGTGCCGCCTTTGTCGCCTGCCGAGGCTTCTGTCCACACAGGTAGTTCCACGAATCGTGACGTCGACCGTCTGTTGGATCGCCCTCCTGTTACCGCCGGATGGTCAGGGGGTTGTGAGTCGCGCCGCAACGGGTGCACGATCAGGCTCGATCGTTACCCGCCGGTAACACATGACGTGCCCGGTGCGAGGCCGCCAGTCCGGGACCGGCCACCTGAGGAGGAACCCGTGCAGGATCGCTTTGAGGATCAGGGCCGTACCCGTTGGCGGCGGTTCGCCGCCATGGCGGTCCCCGCCACCGCCGCCGTCGGCGCCATCCTGTTCGGCATGTCGACCGGCGCCATCGCGTCCGACGTCACCGTGTCCGGACAGACGTTCAAGATCGGCGCGGCGCGCCTCGAGGGCGACGGCTTCAAGCAGTACGGCGGCGTCGTCCGCGAGAAGGGTGAGGACGGCAAGACCCACCCGATCGCCGTCGCCGAAATCAGCAGCGCGGAGCTCTACAACCTCTGCCAGTCCATCCGCTCCGACCTGCCCGGCCTGCCCGTGGTGCTCACCATCAACGCCGGTGAGGGCAAGGAGCCCGCCCGGGCCAAGGACCTGCTGATCGCCATGGACTCGCTCGACGGCAACGCGACGTTCACCAACATCAAGATTGGCCGGGACGCGAGCGACCTGAACGCGACAGCGCAGAAGGGCTCATTCGGCCAGAACTCCGACCACGTCAGCATCACGAACCTGCAGCAGGTGTCCCGGTACACCACGGCGGCCACCTTCAACCTGGTCGGACTCCGGTTGAA
>NZ_JAGPXZ010000930.1:0-2100 GCF_018070305.1 Micromonospora sp. M51
GGCTGAAGGTGCGGTCGCGCAGCGCGCGGGCGAACCCGGCGGCCAGGCCGCCCTGCATCGCGGCGATCCGGTCGGCGAGGTCGGCCGGCCGTTCACCGTCGCTGAGAACCCGCCGCCCGAAGGTCGCGCCGAGCGCGTGCAGCGTCCACTCCAGCGCCTGCGGCTCGGTGAGGTGCGCCTCCACCAGGGCCCGCCCGACCTCCTCGGCGGGGCCGACGCTGAACGGCTCCGCCCGTATCGCCTGGGCCAGCCGGACCGTGTGCGCCAGCAGCAGCCGCTCGGTCTCGGCCAGGCTCAGTGGCACGAAACCGAGACGGCGCACCGCGCGGGCCCAGTCGGCGGCGTACCCCACGGCATCGGCCCAGCCGGCAACGACCCCGGCGGGGTCCCGGCCGGCGTCGACCCCGGCGGGGTCCGGGACGGCGGCCACGGGGTCAGCCGGCGGGCTGGTCGTACCGGGCGACGCCTCCGAAGGCGCCGAACCGCTCCGGGTGCTCGTCCACGTCGGACGGTGAGTCGGGACGCCAGAGCGGCATGTGCACGACACCCGGTTCCAGGACGGTCCAGTCGCCGAAGAAACCGGTGACCTGTGCGCGGGAGCGCAGGGTGATCTCGGTGGCGGTACGGGCGGAGAGCCGCTGGGCGTCCAGCATCTCCTGCGGCTGGTCCTCGAAGGTGGAGTGCGAGATGACCAGGAAGCTGCCCGGCGCGGCGGCCTCCCGCAGGGTGGCCAGGATCGCCTCGGGACGGTCGGCGTCCGGGATGAAGTGCACCACCCCGGCCAGCAGGATGCCCACCGGTCGACTGAAGTCGATCAGCCCGAGCTGTCGGGTCTCGGCGAGGATCCGCTCCGGCTCCCGCAGGTCGGCGTGGATCACCCCGGTCAGCTCGTTGCCGGCGAGCAGCTCCCGGCTGTGCGCGACGGCCACCGGGTCGATGTCGACGTACACCACGCGGGCCTTGGGGTTCACTCCCTGCGCCACCTCGTGCACGTTGCCCACGGTGGGGATCCCGGAGCCGATGTCGAGAAACTGGTCGATGCCGGCGTCGAGCAGCACCCGGACGGCCCGGCGGAGGAACTCCCGACCGGACCGCATGGTGGCGGCGAGATTCGGGGTCATGCTGGCGATCTGTTCGGCCAGCTGCCGGTCGATCTCGAAGTTGTGCGCCCCACCCAGAAAGTAGTCATACACCCGGGCCGCGCTCGGCCTGGTCAGATCGATCTCGGTCGGCAGTCCGTCCGGCATCAGTGTGCTCCCCAGTTCATCGCCGCGGCGCGGGACGGCACCGGCGGACGGGCGTGCCACGGGCACGCGCGAGCGCCGGCCGACCCGCGGGTCGTGTGGTGTGGACCACTCTAGGCGGCTGACTCCAGCAACAGCGAGATGCCTTGACCAACGCCGATGCACATGGTGGCCAGCGCCCGTCGGCCGCCGCGACGGCGCAGCTCCAGGGCGGCGGTCAGCGCCAGCCGTGCCCCGCTGGCACCGAGCGGGTGCCCCAGCGCGATGGCCCCACCGTTCGGGTTGACGTGGTCGGCGTCCACCGGCAGCCCCAGCTCACGCAGCACCGCCACGGACTGCGCGGCGAACGCCTCGTTCAGCTCCACCACGTCCACGGCGTCCAACCCGACGCCGACGCGGTCGAGCAGCTTGCGGGTGGCCGGCACCGGGCCGATCCCCATGATCCGCGGCGGCACACCGGCCACCGCGGCACCGACGATCCGGGCCAGCGGGGTCAGGCCGTACCGGGAAACCGCCGCCTCGCTGGCCACCAGCAGCGCGACCGCGCCGTCGTTGACGCCCGAGGAGTTGCCGGCGGTGACCGTGCCACCGTCGCGGAACGGGGTGGGCAGCGCGGCCAGCTTCGCGAGCGTGGTCTCCCGGGGGTGCTCGTCGACCTCGACCAGCCGGGTCTCCCGACGACCGGCCGGCACGGACACCGCCACGATCTCCTCGGCGAAGCGGCCGTCGGCCTGTGCCTTGGCCGCGCGCTGCTGCGAGCGGTACGCGAAGGCGTCCTGCTCGGCCCGGCTGACGCCGTACTCGGCGGCCACGAGCTCCGCCGTCTCCGGCAGCGAGTCGACACCCCAGCCGTCAC
>NZ_JAGPXZ010000931.1:0-2097 GCF_018070305.1 Micromonospora sp. M51
CGCGACCTCAAGCTCGCCGACCTTCGCGGCAAGATCGTCATCGCGGATTTTTGGACGTTCTGCTGTATCAACTGCCTGCACGTGCTCGACGAGCTGCGCCCGCTGGAGGAGAAGTACGGCGACGTGCTCGTCGTGATCGGCGTGCACTCGCCGAAGTTCGAGCACGAGAAGGACGCCGACGCGCTCGCCGCCGCCGTGGAGCGGTACGGGGTGCACCACCCCGTCCTCGACGATCCTGAGCTGGACATGTGGCAGCAGTACGCGGCCCGGGCCTGGCCGACCCTGTCGGTGATCGACCCCGAGGGTTACGTGGTGGCCACCATGGCCGGCGAGGGGCACGCCGAAGGGCTCGCCCGGCTGATCGACGAGTTGGTCGCCACCCACGAGGCCAAGGGCACCCTGCACCGGGGGGACGGCCCGTACGTCCCGCCGCCGGCACCGGAGACCGCGCTGCGCTTCCCGGGTAAGGCGACGCTGCTGCCGAACGGCAACCTGCTGGTCTCGGACTCGGCCCGGCACTCGGTGGTCGAGGTCGAGCCGGACGGTGAGACGCCGGTGCGGCGGATCGGCTCGGGTGAGCGGGGTCGGGCGGACGGGCCGGCGGCCACCGCGACGTTCTCCGAGCCGCAGGGCGTGTGCCTGCTGCCCACGCATGTCGCCGAGGTGGCCGGTTACGACCTGGTGGTGGCCGACACCGTCAACCACCTGCTGCGCGGCGTACGGCTGGAGTCCGGCGAGGTGGTCACGGTGGCCGGCAGCGGCCGGCAGTGGCGCGCCGAGGTCGACGACCACGCCCACGACGCGCTCGCCGTCGACCTCTCCTCACCGTGGGATCTGGCCTGGTACGACGACAAGCTGATCATCGCGATGGCCGGTATCCACCAGCTGTGGTGGTTCGACCCGATCAAGCGGACCGCCGGCATGTACGCCGGCACCACAGTGGAGGCGCTGCGCGACGGCCCGCTGGCCGAGGCGTGGATGGCCCAGCCGTCGGGGCTCTCCGTCTCGGTCGACGGCACCCGGCTCTGGGTGGCTGACAGCGAGAGCAGTGCGATCCGGTACGTGGAGAACGGCGTGCTGGGCACCGCCGTCGGGCAGGGCCTGTTCGATTTCGGGCACGTGGACGGTCCGGCGGAGTCGGCGCTGCTGCAACACCCGCTGGGCGTGTGCGCGCTGCCGGACGGCTCGGTGCTGATCGCTGACACGTACAACGGCGCGGTGCGCCGCTTCGACCCGGACAGCAACCAGGTCTCCACCGTGGCGGACGGGTTGGCGGAGCCGAGCGACCTGGTGCTCACCCCGTCCGGTGAGGTGCTGGTGGTGGAGTCGGCCGCGCACCGGTTGACCCGGCTCGCGCCGGGTGCCCTGTCGGCGGCGGGGGCCAGCACGGTGGACGGCCCCCGGCACCGCACCGAGCGCAAGCCGACTGATCTCGCGGCCGGCGAGGTCACCCTGGACATCGTCTTCACCCCGGCGCCGGGGCAGAAGTTGGACGAGACGTACGGGCCGTCGACCCGGTTGGTGGTGTCGGCGTCCCCGCCGGAGCTGCTGGTGGAGGGTGCCGGGACGGGCACCGAGCTGTCCCGTCGGCTGGTGCTCAACGGCGAGGTCACCGCTGGCGTGCTTCAGGTGACGGCTCAGGCGGCGACCTGTGACGCGGACGTGGAGCACGCGGCGTGCCACCTGACCCGGCAGGACTGGGGCGTACCGGTCCGGGTGGTCGACGGTGCCGTGACGCGGCTGCCACTGGTGCTCCGCGGTCTGGACGCCTGACCTGGTCGGAGGGCCCCGCGCGGGCCCCTCCGGTCAGGCGAACGGGGCGAGCGTGATGTCGGCGTCGATCAGGGTGGCGCGGACGAGTTCGGCTGCGGAGACCGCACCCGGGGTGTCGCCGTGCACGCAGATCGAGTCGACCGAGCAGGGGATGACGGTGCCGTCGACAGCCACCACGCTGCGGTGCGTGGCCATCCGCACCGCCCGTTCGGCGACCTGCTCGGGGTCGGTGATCACCGCGCCCGGGGTGCCGCGCGGCACCAGCGCACCGTTGGGCAGGTAGGCGCGGTCGGCGAAGGCCTCGCCCAACTCGCCGTCGGTGCC
>NZ_JAGPXZ010000932.1:0-2095 GCF_018070305.1 Micromonospora sp. M51
ATGCACGACGTCGCCCGCCTCGCCCACGTCTCGGTCAGCACCGTCTCGTACGTGCTCACCGGCGCCCGGCCGATCTCGCAGGCCACCCGCAACAAGGTGCTCGCCGCGATGGCACAGCTCGACTACCAGCCCAACGCGATGGCCCGAGGGCTGGCCAGTCGCCGCAGCCGGATCCTCGGCCTGCTGATGCCGATGGACGAGCGGGGCCTCGGTGCCACCGAGACCGCCTTCGTCACCGGTGCCGCCGCCGCGGCCAGCGTCGCCGGCTGCCACCTGGGGCTCTCGCCGGTCGGCGGGGGCCACCTCGACGACCTGCGCCGGCTGGCCAGCCAGCGGATGCTCGACGGGGTCGTGCTGATGGAGGTGCAGCTGGCCGACGAGCGGGTCACCGTGCTCCAGGAGGCGGGGGTGCCGCTGGTGCTGATCGGCCGCACCGCCGACACCAGCACGCTCTCCTACGTCGACATCGACTTCGACCAGACCGTCCGGGACGCCGTCGCGCACCTGGTCGGTCTCGGGCACCGGCAGATCGTCTACGTCAACCACTCGGCCGCCACACTGGCCAGCGGTTACGGGCCGGCGCTGCGTACCCGGGACGCCTTCACCTCGGCGATGACCGGACACGGCCTGGATCCGGTGATGATCGCCGCCGAGGACAGCGCCGCCGGCGGGCGGGCCGCCCTGGCCGCCGCGTTCGCGCAGGCCCCGGAGCTGACCGCGGTGCTGGCCATGAACGAGACGGCGATCTTCGGCATCCTCGGCGAGCTGACCGGCCGGGGGTTGTCGGTGCCCGACGACGTCTCCGTCGTCTCGATGGTCACCTCGCCGCAGGTCGCCGAACTGGCCACCCCCGCGCTGACCGCGATGACGTCCCCCGGTTCGGCGCTGGGCCGGATCGCGATCGAGGCGCTGACGCGCCACCTGGACGGCCCCGCCGACCTTCGTCACCAGCAACTGCTGCCGTGCACGTTGGAGATCCGGGGGTCGACCGCCGCACCCCGGCGGCCGGCACTGGCTACCTCTGGTCCGGCGTCGAACGACGGCGGCTGACCAGCTAAGACGGCCCGCCATCGCGCTGCAACGCGACGACGGGCCCCGTGAAGTACCGGCTAGTACTCAACGAGGAGGATAGTAATGCAGCGATTCCACCGGCTCGTCGCCGCGATCGCCCTGGCGGCGACCGCGACGACCACCGTGGCCGCCTGCGGCGGTGGTGACAACGGGGACAGCAGCGACGCCAAGGTTCTGAAGCTCTGGCACTACGAGAGCGAGAACAGCGCCATGGGGATCGGCTGGGACCGGGCGATCGAGATCTTCAAGTCCGAGCACCCGGGCGTCGAGGTGCGCTTCGAGCGCAAGGCGTTCGAGCAGATCCAGCAGAACGCTGGCATGATCATCAACTCGTCCGAGGGCCCGGACATCATGGAGTACAACAAGGGCAACGCGACCGCCGGGCTGCTCTCCTCCCAGGGCCTGCTGGCCGACCTGAGCAGCGAGGCCGACAAGCGCGGCTGGGCCGGCAAGCTCAGCCCCAGCCTGCAGACCACCGCCCGGTACAGCGACAAGGGCGTGATGGGCTCCGGCAACTGGTTCGGTGTGCCGAACTACGGCGAGTACGTCACCGTCTACTACAACAAGGACCTGTTCCAGAGCAACGGCGTCAAGGTCCCGACCACCATGGCCGAGATGACCGCCGCGATGGACACCTTCGTCGGCAAGGGGATCACCCCGCTGGGCATGGCCGGCGCCGAGTACCCCGCCGGGCAGCTCTTCTACCAGCTCGCCCTCTCCAAGGCCGACCGGCAGTTCGTCGACAACTACCAGCTCTACAAGAACCCTGTCGACTTCAAGGCCGACCCGCTCAAGTACGGCGCGGAGACCTTCGCCCAGTGGGTGCAGAAGGGCTACGTCGCCAAGAACTCGGCCAGCCTCAAGGCCGAGGACATGGGCACCGCCTTCATCGGCGGCAAGGTTCCGATGATCGTCTCGGGTAGCTGGTGGTACGGCCGGTTCAAGGCCGAGATGAAGGCCAACTGGGACACCTTCCTCTTCCCCGGCAACACCCTTCAGGCCGGCTCCTCCGGCAACCTCTGGG
>NZ_JAGPXZ010000933.1:0-2095 GCF_018070305.1 Micromonospora sp. M51
GCGGCGGATCGAGTCGAGGCAGGCGGCGATGGCGTCCTCGGTGGTCGGCAGCGCGACCAGGCGGCCGTCCTGCTCCCGCAGTTCGGTGAGGTCGCGCACCTGCGCGAACGCGACGAGGCGCTCGTCGGCCCGGTTCTCCCGGGCGACGCACTGGAAGAGGTAGACCTCCTCGTCCGACGACGGCAGCCGGGTCAGGTCGAACTTGTGCAGCCGCTCCAGCTGCATCCGCTGCGCGATGTACGGGTGCAGCCCACGGATCAGCCGGTCCTCGGTCAACTGGTCGCCCGACGGACGGAAGGTGAAGTGGTGGTGCATCACCGCACCGCCGCGACCCGCGACGGTGGTGGTCACCCGCCGGACCTCAGGTGGCAGCGGGTGCGCGGCGATGACCTCGGCCAGCGCCGCCGCCATCGCGTCGAAGTCCTCCGGCTGGTTCTCCCAGCCGAGGTAGATGTCGGCGTCCACGGCGTCCTCGCCGGCGGCCAGCTCGGCCAGCCCGCGCAGGGCGCTGCCCAGCGCGTCGAAGCGCACCGCGGCGGATACCACGCTCGAGTCGGCGCGTTCGGCGACCACGAAGGTGCAGTCCGCGACCGCGCGGGTACGCACGCTGGTGAGCGACCGGTTGCCGTAGTACCGCCGGGTCAGCACCTCCAACATGACCGCGTTGTCGAGGTGGTCCCGAACGAGCCGCTGGCCGAGCAGCCGGACCAGCGGCTCGGTGCTGCGTACCATCTCGGCGATGCGCTCGGCGCGGTCCGGCGCGTCCGGCTGCGCGTCCAGGTGCCGCAGGTGGCCACGGACCTCGGCGTAGACGCGGGCGCGGTTGCGGCGCAGCAGCGGCTGGGCGAACCAGGCGAACACCACGCCACGGGCGAGGTCCGCGACCACGGGGAAACGGACCTGCGTCGCGGCGATCAGCCGCTCCAGGGCGAGGCCGGCCGGCTCGCGCAGCGTCTCGTCCGGCGGGGTCTCCCGCAGCCAGGCGCGCAGCAGTGCCGCGATGACCTGCGCGTCCGCGGACGCGCGTTGTTGGGCGAGGAAGATCCGGAAGACGGCGGCCTCAAGGGCGGGGGTGCGGTCCAGGTCGGTGACGCCGTAGCGGCTGAGCGCCTTGCCGAGCCTGGTCTGGAAGGCGTCCGGCAGCCCGGCCCGCTCGACGTCGAGGCTCTGCAGGTAGGTGTGGAAGTACTCCCGGGCGCTGTGGACGTGCGCGGCGCCGCCGTCCTCGCCCGTCGGCCGGTTGCGGCTCAGCTCGGCGAGATCGGCGAACACCTCGATGAGGTCGAGTTCGGCGGCCAACGTGGACTGGCCGGCCTCGATGGCCGCCCGCCGCGCGGTGAGGTAGCCGTCGAGCACCCGGCTGTCGTCGTGCGGGTCGACGTCGAAGCCGAGCAGCAGACCGCGCAGGTCCTCCTGACCGCGCCTGCTGCGTTCGGACGCCGGGACGTCCGTGGCGGCGCTGGGCAGGTCCAGTTCGACGGTGTCGGCGGTCGGGTCGCCGGCGGTCTCCTCGGCGTCGTCCGCGAGCGGCTCCAGGCGCAGCAGCGGCGCGCCCGCCTCCACCTGGCTGCCCACCGAGACGGCGCACTCCTTCAGCCGCGCCTTGAACGGCGCCCGCAGCACCGTCTCCATCTTCATCGCTTCCAGCACCAGCACCGGCGCGCCCGCCTCGACCTCGGCGCCGATCTCCAGTGGCGTGGCGACGACCAGCGCGGGCATCGGAGAGCGCAGGACACCGCCCTCATCCCGGCTGACCCGGTGCGTCACGCCGTCCACCTCGACCAGGTGGGTCGGCCCGTACGTGCCGGTGAGCAGCCGGTATCGGACGCCGTTGACGACGATCTGACCGGTGTGCCGGTCGAAGCGGTCGAGTTCGACGTCGGCGGTGCGCACGACCGGACCGGTCTCGATGCCGACCCGGAAGCGGTGCGCGCCGACCCGGGCCACCCGGGTGCGGTACCCGACGCCGCGCAGCTTGAGGTCCAACGGCCGGCCGCTGGCGTGCTGCACCTGGGGGCGTCCGCCGGCTGCCGTCGACAGCAGCCGCTGCCGCTCGACGCGCTCCTCCTCCTCGTACGCCTCGATGGCGGCGGCC
>NZ_JAGPXZ010000934.1:0-2084 GCF_018070305.1 Micromonospora sp. M51
GGCGGCGACCAGCCCCCGAGACTCCCCCGGGCGCATGGTGAGCCGCCCGTCGGAAGCGTCGACCAGCACTGCCGCGATGGTCAGGCCCAGCCCTGCGCCGTCCACGTTCTGCGCGTCCGGGGCCCGCCAGAACCGCTCGGTCGCCTGGCCGAGCTGACTCTCGGTCATGCCGGGGCCGGAGTCGCGAACCTCCAGCGCCACCCCGCCGTCGCGGCGGGCCACCGTCACCGTCACCGCCCCACCCGCCCCGCTGAACTTCACCGCGTTGTCGATGAGCGCGTCCAACGCCTGGTCGACGGCGGTCGGCACGGTCTGGGCGTACGCCGGGGCGTCGGTGGTGGCCAGCCGCAACGCGACCGACCGGTGCCGGGCCAGCGGCGCCCACGCGGCCACCCGGGAGGCGGCCACCGCGGCGGCGTCCACGGTGACGCGCTCGTTCTCCTCCCGTTCGGCCCTGGCGAGGGTGAGCAGCGCGTCGAGCACCAACGCGAGCCGGTCGGTCTCCTCCAGGGCCAGCCGGTGCTCGGACCGACCGTCCTCGTCGGTGAGGCTGGGCCCCAGCTCCTCCACCCGTAGCCGCAGCGCGGTGAGCGGGTTGCGCAGTTGGTGGCTGGCGTGCGCGACGAAGGCGCGCTGCCGGTCCATCACGTCGGAGACCACGTCGGCCATGTGGTTGAAGCTGGCCGCGAGGCGGCGCAGCTCCGGCGGCCCCAGCCGGTGCTGCACCCGGGCGCCCCGGTCGCCTTCGGCGATCTCGTGCGTGACCGCGTCCAGTTCGGTGACCGGACGCAGCACCCAACCGGCCAGCCCGAACGCGGTGAGCACACAGGCCAGCACGGCGAGCAGACCGGCCAGCGCGAGCAGCAGCCACCACGCGACGACAGCTCGGCGGATCGGGTCGGCCGGGGTCACGATCACCACCGCGCCGAGCACCTCACCGCCGTCGTTGATCGGTACCGCCACCACCACCGGGTCGGTCGTCCAGGGCCAGACCGACTCGGGGGCGCTGGTCTGCTGCCCGGACAGCGCGACGTCCAGGACCGTGGCGGTGCCCGGGGTGGGCTGCCACCGGGGCGACGAGACCGGGGTGTTCCGGTCCCGGTCGACGATCGCCGCGCTGATCGAGTACAGGTCGTCGTAGCTGGTCAGCTCCGACTCGATCGGGCCGGGCCCGCCGTCGCGCAACGCCGGCCCCGCCAGCGAGGCGAACCGGGTGGCGTCGGCGAGCCGGTCGGCACGGACCCGTTCGGTCTCCCGGCTGGCCATGGTGGCGGCCAACGGGGTCTCCAACGCGATGAGGACGAGGACCATCAGCAGCAGATAGCTGATCACCAGGCGGCGACGCACGTCAGCTCCTCACGCGTCGCGCAGCCGGTAACCGACGCCGCGCACGGTCTCCACCAGGCGGGCGTCGCCGAGCTTGCCGCGCAGCGACCCGACGTGCACCTCGACGGTGTGCCGGTCGGCCCAGGTGGTGCCCCAGGCGTCGAGCAGGATCCGGTCGCGGGGCACCGCCACCCCGGGTTGGCGGGCCAGCGAGAGCAGCACGTCGAACTCCTTGCGGGTCAACGTGACGACCCGTCCGTCGACGGTGACCGTCCGCGCGGCCACGTCGATGCGTACCGGACCGGCCTCGATGAGGTGCCGCTCGGGGGCGGCGTTCGCGGCGCGGCGCAGGACCGCCTCGATCCGGGCCTGCAACTCCACCATCGAGAACGGCTTGACCACGTAGTCGTCCGCGCCGAGGCGCAGACCCAGCACCCGGTCCCGTTCCTCACCCCGGGCGGTCACCGCGATGATGCCGAGTTGACTGCTGCGCCGACGCAGCTCCCGGCACAGGTCGGTGCCGTCCCCGTCGGGCAGGGTCAGGTCGAGCAGCACCAGGTCGCACGGGGCGGCGGAGAGGGCGGCGGCGACGGTGGCCGCGTGCTCGACCTCGTACCCCCGGCGGGTGAGGGCGGAGGACAGCGCAGCGGCCACCCGGCGGTCGTCCTCCACCAGCAGGATTCGCACCCGTGCCCCCGTCCGTCGCAGCGCTTGTTCTGCGAATGGTGGCAGAAGCGCGCGCGGACCGGGAGGCCGCC
>NZ_JAGPXZ010000935.1:0-2082 GCF_018070305.1 Micromonospora sp. M51
CCCGCCGTCCACCCGCGCGGGTCGTTCAGCGTCGTGGTGATCGCGGTCGCGATGTCAGCCGTCGCCAGGCCCTGGATGTCGCGCTCCACGGCGACCCGGTAGCGCAGCAACCGGCCGCCCGTCGCGCGTCCCGGCGTCGTCTCGCCGGACGCCACCGACCAGCGGTTACCGCCGGTGGCGGGGTAGGTCACCGGGATGACCGCTGGGGAACTGGACCGCACCTCGGTGGTCGCGCTCGGCCGCCCGGCGGGTGTCGCCGGCCCGGCGGGCAGCTCTCCGGCGGCGACCGGTTCGGTGGCCGGTTCCCCGGCGGCCGGCAGACCGCATCCGGTGAGCAACGCCATCACCAGCAGCGACGCCATCGATGCGGGACCCCAGCGGCGGGTAACCTTCGTCGACATGTCTCTCCCCTCGCGCAACGCTCGGTGGTGGCGCGGAGGAGAAGACGGGTGACCGGGGCGAAAAGTTGATGTGACCCAGCGCTCAACCTTTTGCCGGCCCCGCCCGTCTCTAGCTCTGTGGCACGGGGAGGGTTCGCGGTGGCGCGGGGGGACGCGGATTTCGTGGAGTTCGCGCGGGTGGCGTCCGCGCGACTGGTGCACGCCGCGTTCCTGATGACCGGCGACCACCACCAGGCCGAGGACGCCGCGCAGACCGCGCTGGTCCGTACCTACGCGTCGTGGTCACGGATCCACGACGACGACGCCTACGGGTACGCGCGCCGCACGCTGGTCAACCACCTGGTGGACGGGTGGCGACGGCCGATGCGGGAGTACCCGACCGACGAGGTGCCGGAGCGGCGGCGTGACGACGTGGCCGACGACGTGGCAACCCGGCGCTGGTTGATCGCCATCCTCGGTGCGCTCAGCCCTCGGGAGCGCGCCATCGTCGTCCTGCGCTACTACTTCGACCTGCCGGAGGCGCAGGTGGCCCGGGAACTTTCGGTATCCGTCGGCACCGTCAAGAGCACCAGTTCGCGGGCTCTGGAGAAGTTGCGCAGCGCCACCCCCCGGATGGCCGATGAGGAGGCGCGCCGATGAGCGAGCTGGAACGGCTCCGCCACGCCATGCGGGCGACCGAGCGTCCCGACACGGGGCTCGATCTGAGCGCCGTGATGCGCGAGGGACGTCGGTTGCGTACCCGTCGGCGCGTCGCCGCGGCCGGGGCGGCGACGCTCGCGACCGGCCTGGCCGCCGCGGTCGTCGCGGTGGCGGTCGGCGTGTCCGGGCCGGGCGATCCGACGCCGACCGAACCTCTGCCACCGGCCGCTGTCGCTCCACCGACGGTCGCTGACTCGCCGTCGGCGCAGAAGTCGCCGGACCGCACGCCACCGCCGACGCTGGCCAGCGACACGCCACTGGCGAAGCCGTTGGGCCAGTTGGTGGACAGCGGGGTACGGCACGGCAGTGAGCGCCGCATGTACTACTTCGTCCCGGTGTCCGTGCCCGGCGTACCCAAGGTGTCCATCGGCCTGGCCGCCGGTCGCCAAACCACCGGCGGCTCGCTGACCACGGACCTCCTGGTCAACGACGTCGAGGGCAGTGACCGCAGCGCCGGGTTCCACCAGATCGGCTACGACGAGGGGTCTGCCGCCGCGCCGGTGCCCACCTTCGGCTACTTCGTCGGCCCCGCCAAGCGGATCATCGGCACCGTCGACGGTCGGCAGGTCGACGCCCGGGTGACGCGGTGGAGTCTCGACAGCCAGGTGGTGATCGTCTGGTTCGATCCGGCGCACCTCACCCCGGGGGAGCGGCTGCACGGCATCATCGCCCGCGACGGCGGCGGCCGTCGACTCTGACGCGATGCCGCCGCTCAGGCCAGCCGACGCTCGATGGTCACCGTCGTCCCCTCGGCGGTGGAGACCAGTCGCACGTCGCCGTAGGCGTTCATCAGCAGCGCGCCGCGCCCCCGGTCCATCGCCGGTCGGCGGTCCCGCCAGGTGCCGAAGTCCCGTACCGAGATCCGGACCAGGCCGCCACCCAGTTGGACGCGCACCCGCACCTCCGGGCGGCTGGGCCGCTGCGCGTGCTCGACGGCGTTGTTCATGGCCTCGGAGGCGGCGAGCAGGAGATCCTCCAGGAC
>NZ_JAGPXZ010000936.1:0-2075 GCF_018070305.1 Micromonospora sp. M51
CCACCGGTGAGGATCGCGTGGGCGAGCGCGGCGGCGTACACCGGGTCGGCGCAGCCGTCGTACACCCAGCGTCGGCCGAGCGCCGAGTGCTCGGTGGTGCCGACCAGCCACTGCTCGGCACCGTCGAGAGGGGTGGCGCGGTAGGTGAGGGGGACCTGGTGGACCGGCCCGTCGGCGGCGGCGACCAGCATCGTCTCGATGCCGACCTCGCCGGCCGGGTCGTCGAAGCGGTAGGCGCCCCGGCTCACCACCTCGACGCCGGTCGGTCCGGCGAACCATTGTCGGTCGGGCAGCCAGGCCGTCAGCAGGTTCAGCTTCGTGGGGTGCAGGGTCGCCCTGTGCAGCAGTGCCATGACGGCAGCCTAGTCAGAGGCCGGCGCACTGTTGCCCGCCGATCGTGCAGCTCTCCGGCTCCCGGGCCTTCGGCCGGCTGTCGCGGACGTCGCAGCTGATCGTCTGGGATCCCCCGGCCGGCACGGCGGTTCCGGTGAAAGTGATCACCCGTTTGTCCGGTCGCCAGTTCGCGCCGTCCACGTCGTCGACTGTGGTGCCCTCGGCGAGGGTGACCACCACCGCCCAGTCCGCCACCGCGGCGGTGCCGGGATTGCCGACCACGATCTCGCCGGTGTAGCCGAACAGCCGGCTGGAGTCGGTCTGGTAGCGGGCCGTCATGGGCGTCGGTGGCGGGGGTGGCGCAGCCGACTCGGTGGTGCGCGAGGGCTTCGCCGACGGGGTCCGGCTCGGCCGGGTGGTCGGTGACGCGGTGACCCGCGTGGGGCGCGCCGAGGGGGTCGCCGTGGGCGCGACGGTGCTCCGGGCCGGGGTCACCGTCGGCGACGCGCTGGGGGCCGGTGCGGGCGCGGCGACCGGCTCCGGGTCGGGCGGCAACGTCACCCAGGCCGCTGTCCCGGCCAGCAGCACCGCCCCGGCCACAACGGCGACCAGCGTGCGACGCCGGCGGGGGTTGCGGCCGGCCCCGCCGCGTACGCCGAGCACCGGCAGTTCCGCTGTCATCCCACCGTCGGCGCGGCGCAGGTCGACCTGCTGGAAGGCGAGCCAGTCGAGAATGGCCGGCAGCCGCACGGTGAGCGCCTGCCGCAGCTGTTGCTCACGGGGCTCGTGCTGCTCGCCGGACCACGCGCCGTGCGTGCTGACCTCCCGGAGCTCCAACCGGCAGCCCTGCTTGGTGGCGGTGACCGTGCAGGTCAGCTCGCTGAGCCGGCCAGCCTCGTCGCAGGACAGCACGAGGAGGTCCGGCTCCTGTCGCTCGGTCACCTCGACCTCGACGTTGGCGTCGAAGCCGGGCAGGCCGGCGGTGTGCAGCAGCAGCCGGTCCGGCACGCCCTCGACCGTCTCGGCCTCGGCGAACCACCGGCCGAGCAACTGCCGGTCGGTCTGGGCGAGCCAGACCCGCTCAGCCGGGTGGGACAGGTCGACCTGCGCACCGATCTCGATCACGGCGAGACTCTAACCGGTTGCCCGCCGGGCCTGTCCCGCCCGCCCGAGCCGGTTGCCGGCGCCCTGATCAGCCCCAGCGAGCGGACCGTGCGACCACTGTGGCCAGCGCGGCCCGGGCGTCGGCACTCACCTCGGCGACCACCTGCGCCGCCGGCAGGTCCCGGGCCAGCGGGTGGGCCTGCCCGGCCCACAGGTTGGCCACCGACGCGTCCCCGTCGCGCCGGGCGGCGGCCAGCAGTGGGCGCGTCAGGTGGAGCACCTGGGGGTAACCGCGCGGTGCCACCGCGTCGTGTTGGCGCAGGAAGTCGTTGGCCACCCCACGGGCCCGCTTACCGGTGTACGACCGGGTCAACGCGGTCGGCGTGGCACCGGCCACCGCCGCCCGGTGCATCGGCGAGCTGCCCGCCTCCGGGCAGCGCAGGAAGGCCGTGCCGAGTTGCGCGGCGGCGGCGCCGGCGGCCAGCACGGCGGCCACCGCGGGACCGTCGACGAGGCCGCCCGCGGCCACCAGCGGCCGGTCACAGCGGGCGGCGGTCAGCCGGAGCAGCGGCAGCACCCCGTAGTCGTCGTCGTCCGGCAGGCCGCCACGATGCCCACCGGCCTCGGTGCCCTGCACC
>NZ_JAGPXZ010000937.1:0-2074 GCF_018070305.1 Micromonospora sp. M51
ACACCGTTCTCCCCACCCGACAGCGGACCACCCCGACGACCGGCACACCCGACCTGCCCACCCGCGCCCGGCGCGGCCCGGGTCAGCCAGCCCTGGAAGCCCCGACCGTGCCCACCGGCCTGCCCGCCGTCGAGCGCACCCGCCCGGAGACCCGCGACGCGGAGTCGGTCGCGGCTGGTGACGGTGGCCCGGTGCCCGCCCGCGCCGACGCGGAGCGGACCGACTCCGGCCTGCCCGTCCGGGTCCGACAGGCGAACATCGTTCCCGAGTTGCGAGACGACCCGGCGATGTCGGAGACCGACGACGAGGATGTGGTGCGCCCACCGGAGCAGGTCCGCCGGATGATGAGTTCCTACCAGACCGGCACCCGGCGTGGGCGAACCGACGCGGCTCGGCTGCTCGGCGGCGCCTCCGGCACCCCGGCGGCGACGCCGTCCGAGCCGACCGACGAGGATCCACAAGCGACCTGACCGAGCACCGATGACGCGGGTTCCCGCGCGGTGTGACGGTCAAGCCCCAAACGAACACGGCGCACAGCCGGGCGAGAAGAGGACGACGAAGTGACCCAGAAGACGGCTTCGAGCGCCGACCTGACGTGGTTGCTGGATGACCTGGTGGGCCGGGTGAAGCAGGCCGAACACGCGGTCGCGCTCTCCACCGACGGCCTCTTGATGGCCTCCTCCCAGGGGTTGAGCCGAGACGACGGCGAGCACCTCGCGGCGATGGCGGCCGGCATCCAGAGCCTCGCCCGAGGCGCCGGCAAGCGTTTCGGTGGCGGGCAGGTGCAGCAGACCATCATCGAGATGCAGTCGTCGTTCCTGTTCGTCACCGCGGCCGGCCGCAACGCCTGCCTGGCGGTGCTGGCCACCGAGGACGCCGACGTCGGTCTGATCGCCTACGAGATGGCGATGCTGGTCACCCGCGTCGGCAAGTACGTCGCATCACCATCGCGTGGCACTGATCAGCAGGTCGGCGAGAGGTAACGGCGATGACGGTCCAGGGGGAGTCCGCAGACCATCAGTGGGTGGATGACCATGCGGGTCCGGTGGTGCGCCCGTACGCGGTGACGCGCGGTCGGGCCCGCCCGGTCACCGGCACATTCGACCTGATCTCCCTGGTCACGGCGACCCGAGCCGAGGTCACGCCCGAGGTGGGTCTCGGCCCCGAGCATTTGGCGATCGTCGGGCTGTGCCAACGCATACAGTCCGTCGCCGAGATCGCCGCCCATCTCGACCTGCCGGTGGGCACCATCCGGGTGCTCCTCGGTGATCTGGCAGCCCGCAGCCTGGTGCAGGTCCGCGAGCCGCAGACCACGGCCGGTCTTCCCGACAACAGCATCTTCGAGGCGGTAATCAATGGACTACGGGCACTCTGACCGGCCGGCGGGAGCGACGCCACTGCCCACCGCGATCAAGATTCTGGTCGCGGGCGGCTTCGGCGTGGGCAAGACGACCATGGTTGGCGCGGTCAGCGAAACCCGGCCGTTGCGGACCGAGGAGGTGCTGACGGAGTCGGGGGTCGGCATCGACGACCTCTCCGGTGTGGAAGGCAAGACCACCACCACCGTGGCCATGGACTTCGGCCGGATCACCATCAGCGACGACCTGGTGCTGTACCTGTTCGGCACTCCGGGACAGGACCGGTTCTGGTTCGTCTGGGACGAGTTGGCGTTGGGGGCGATCGGCGCCGTGGTGCTGGCCGACACCCGCCGGCTCGCCGACTGCTTCCCCTCGATCGACTACTTCGAGGGTCGCGGCACGCCCTTCGTGGTGGCGGTGAACTGCTTCCAGGGCGCGCGGACGTACCGGCTCGACGAGGTGCAGGCCGCGCTGAACCTGGACCCGGGCGTGCCGGTGCTGCTCTGCGACGCCCGGCAGCGTGAGTCCAGCAAGGAGGTGCTCGTCACGCTGATGGAGCACGCCATGAAGACCCGCGAGGCCCGCCGCCGCGCCGCCAGCGGAGACTGACCCGAGGTTTTTCGGGGGAGGGTGTCCGGAACGCTGTCGGCCGATCGTCATGCTGGTGATACCCCGAGAAACAAGGGAGCGACCAGATGAAGTTCATGATGTTCGTG
>NZ_JAGPXZ010000938.1:0-2070 GCF_018070305.1 Micromonospora sp. M51
GCCGCGGCGGTCGCCGACGCCGACGTGCCGTTCGAGAAGGTCGTCTCCGCGCTGGGCGCCGGCACCGACCCGGGACGGAACCCGCTGGCCCAGCTCGGCTTCGCCGCCCACCACGAGCTGGTGCCCGACGAGCTGGTGGTGGGCGACCGTACCTGGCGGGTGCACGAGAGCCACTGCGGCGGCGCGGTGTTCGACGCCCTGCTCTACCTCCAGTCGTGGTCGGATCGCCCCCGGTTCGCGCTGGAGTATGCGACAGCCCTGCTCACCGCCGCCGACGCCGGGGAACTGGTCGAGTCGTTCCAGGCGGCGGTGCGGGAGCTGGCCGCCGACCCGGACGCGACGGTGCGGGACGTCACCACGCTCTCGGCGGGTCAGCGCGCCCGGTTGCGCGAGCTGGGCTCGGGCGAGACGTACGACACCTCCGACGACGTGTGGCACCGGTTCGCGGCGTACGCGGAGTCGGCGGGCGCGCGGTCCGCGCTCGTCGACGCGCACACCGGGCTGACGCTCACCTACCGTGAGCTGCACGACGCCGCGGTCGAGCAGTCCCGTCTCCTGCACGGCCACGGGGTGCGTGCCGGCGACGCGGTTCTGGTGGAGGTGCCCCGCTCGGCCGCCGAGGCGGTCGCGGTGCTGGGTGTGCTGCGGCTCGGCGCGCACTACGTCGCGGTCGACCGGCACGCCACCGCCGAGTGGCGTACCCATCTGGCGGCGACCGTCGCGGCGCGGGCCCGCCTCGGTGTGGGCGAGCCCTGGCCGGGAGTCGTCGACTGTCCACTCGTCGAGCCGGGAACGCCGGTCGGGGCCGGTGCGGTCGAGGCCGCGCCGAGGGATCCGGCGCGGACCGTGTACGTCTCCTTCACCTCGGGCTCGACCGGGGTGCCCAAGGGCGTCGTCGTGCCGCACCGGGCGGTGCTGCGACTCGCGGACGACCCGGGGATGTTCGTCGACCGGCCGGGCATGCGGATGCTGCGGCTGTCCCCGCTGGCGTTCGACGCGTCCACCCTGGAATTGCTGGTGCCCCTGGCCACCGGCGACACGGTGGTGGTCTTCCCGTCGGAGGACCCGACGCCACGCGGGCTGGCCGACGTCCTGCGCACCGCCGGGGTCACCCACGCCTGGCTCACCTCGGGCGTGTTCCACCTGGTCGCCGACCACCGTCCGGACGCGTTCGTCGGGCTGCGGCAGCTGTTCACCGGCGGGGGAGTGGTGTCACCGCCGCACGTGCGCCAGGTGTTGCGGGCCTGCCGGGGCCTGCGCCTGACAAACGGTTACGGCCCCACCGAGAACACCACCTTCACCACCACGTACTCCGTCGAGCACGCCGACGCGACCCCGGACCCGCTGCCGATCGGCGGCCCGGTGCACGGCACCGACCTGTCCGTCGTGGACGCGTCGGGTCGCCTCGTTCCACCGGGCGCCTTGGGTGAACTGCTGGCCGGCGGCACCGGCCTGGCCGACGGGTACCTGGGCGACCTGACCAGGACGGACGCCTCCTTCGTGCGACACGACGGGGCACGCCGTTACCGCACCGGCGACCTGGTGCGCTGGGGCGCGGACGGGCAGCTGCGCTTCCTGGGCCGCAACGACCGCCAGGTAAAGATCGCCGGACACCGAGTGGAGCCGGTCGACGTCGAGCGCCGGTTGCGGGCCCAGCCGGGCGTCCGCGACGCCGTGGTGTTCCCCACCGGTGACCCGACGACCGGCGTACGCCTCTGCGCGGCGCTCAAGCCCGACCCGGACGGCCTCGACGTGGCCGCCGTGCGCCGCGCGGTGGAACCCGACCTGGCCCCCTACGCCCGGCCGCAGCAGTGGGTGACGGTGGCGGAGTTCCCGCTGGACCGCAACGGCAAGGTCGACCTGCGGGCGTTGGGAGCGCTGGCCCAACCGGCAGCGCCGCCGGAGACCTCGGCCGCGCCGGCGGACCCGCCGGCCCGGGTTCCCGCCCAGCGCTCGGCGTCGCTGGCCGAGTTCGAGGATCTGGTGACGGACGCCTGGGTGGAGGCGTTGGGCACCGACGACTTCGACGTCGACGAGGCGTTCTTCGACGCCGGCGGTGAGTCACTGCGC
>NZ_JAGPXZ010000939.1:0-2058 GCF_018070305.1 Micromonospora sp. M51
CCCTGGGACGCCGGTTCGGCAACCGCACCCAGCACGTCGCGAAGGCCATCGCCGGGGTGCCACCCCGGGAGTTGGTCGACGGCGTCCGGGCGAACGGGACGTACCCGCTGTCGGTCGACGGCGCACCGGTCGAGGTGGGCCCGGACGACATCCTGATCACGGAGGTGCCGCGCACCGGTTGGGTGGTGGAGACCCAGCGCGGCGCGACCATCGCGCTGGACACCGAGATCACCCCCGAACTGGCGGCCGAGGGCGTCGCCCGCGACGTCGTCCGCATCGTCCAGCAGGCCCGCCGCGACGCCGACTTCGCGGTGTCCGACCGGGTCACCGTGTCGATCGCCGCGCCCCCGGAGGTGGCGGCGGCGATCTCCACGCATCAGGTGCTCATCGCGCACGAGACCCTCGCGCTCAGGCTGACAGTGGTGGACGCGTTGTCGGAGGGTTTCTCCGGCACCGTGGGCAACGGCTACGAGATCGTCGTCCACGTCGTGCGGGCCTGAGCGGTGGCCGGGTGGCCGGTCAACCGAGCCGGGTCAGGTCCTCCGGGGTCAGGTGCAGGGCACCGGCCGCCACGTTCTGCGCCAGGTGCTCCGGGTTCGCGGTGCCGGGGATGGCCAGCACGTGGGGGCCCTGGTGCAGGGTCCAGGCGAGGCGTACCTGCTGCGGGGTGACGCCGTGGACGCGGGCGACCGCCTCGACGGCCTCGCCCTGCGCGACGCTCGCGCCCGCCTCCCGCCCGGTGCCGGCGAGCGCGAAGAACGGCACGTAGGCGATACCCCGCTCACCGCAGAGCCGGACGAACGGGTCCTGCTCCCGGTAGGCGTCCACACCGTAGTTGTTCTGCACACAGACCACCGGCGCGATGCCCGCCACCTCGTCCAGCTGCTCCGGCCGGACGTTGGAGAGCCCGAGGTGCCGGATCAGCCCGGCGGCCCGCAGCTCGGCGAGCGCGCCGAACCGATCGGCCAGCGGCACCGGGCCCGGCCCCCGGCCGAGGCGCAGGTTCACCACGTCCAGCTGGTCGCGGCCGAGGCGGCGAAGGTTCTCCTCGACCTGATCGCGCAACTGCGCCGGGGTGAACGCCTCGGTGAAGCCCGCCTCCGGGTCGTACCCGAAACCGACCTTGGTGGCGATCACCAGCTCGTCCGGGTACGGGGCGAGCGCCGCGCGGATCAGCTCGGTGGCGTAGCGGGCCGGGCCGGTGCCGACCCGCAGGGTGCCGCCGGGTGAGACGTAGAAGGCGGCCGTGTCGATGTGGTTGACGCCCAACTCCACGGCCCGGCGCAGCAGGGCGACGGCCCGGTCCGGGTCGGGGTTCGCGGTGATCCGCATGGAGCCGAAGCCCATCCGGCGTACGGTGCGGTCGCCCAGGGTCCAGCTGCCCGCCGCGGCGGCGGTGATCTTGTCGGTTGGCATCGGGCGACGATAACCAGCACGGGTGCGCGGCGCAGTCGGCCACGCACCCGATACCGCCAGGCGGCGCGGTGGGTTAGTTTTTATCTACCGACGGAGCCGTTCCAGCCGGGTGCGGCGGGCGCAGCACCGGCACCAGCAGCAGGGTCGGCAGCAGCAGCAGAGGCACCACCAGCAGCGCGCGCAGGGTGCCGACCTGGTCGCCGACCAGCCCCAGCAACGGCGGGCCGCCGAGGAACGCGGTGTAGCCGATCACCGCGACCACGCTCACCCGCACCGCCGCGTGCGACTCGTCGTCGGCCGCCGCGCTCATCCCGACCGGGAAGCCCAGCGACGCGCCGAGACCCCACAGCGCGACGCCGACGACGGCCACCGGCCCGGAACCCGCCAGCACGGCCAGGCCCGCGCCGAGCACGGCGAGGCCGATGGTGCCGCTGATCACCGGTACCCGACCCCAGCGGTCCAGGGCGATGGTGCCGGCGGTACGCCCGATGGTCATGCCCACCACGAAGACCGCGAAGACGGCCGCGCCGGCGGCCTCGCTCAGGTCCCGTCCGTCGATGAACGCCACCGCCAACCAGTCGTTGGCGGCGCCCTCGGTGACCGCGGCCACCAGCACGAACTGCCCGATCAGCGGGGTGCGCG
>NZ_JAGPXZ010000094.1:0-12580 GCF_018070305.1 Micromonospora sp. M51
TCCCTCGGGCGCTGGCTCGCGACTGACGCAGCGGCGGCCTTCGGGCTGGGCGCACCCCGGGACATCGAGCTGGCGCCCGCGGTGGCAGCCGCGCTGCTGCTCGACGCAATGCGCGGGCACCCGTCGGTCGGGGCGACCGCCGCGGCCGCGGCCGTTCACCTGTGCCGCCAGTTGGCGCTGCGGGCGATCCGGTCCCGGCACCTCGAGCCGCTCCTGCACGACTGGATCGGTGACCCGGACACGGCGGTCAAGACCGACCTGTGGCGGCGGTTGGATCAGGTGAATCTGGGCCCGGTGCTCAAGCCGGCCGATTTCCGGACCATCAAGGACGTGCAACGAGGCATCCGGGCCCGAACCGCCCTGCGGCCGGACCAGGCGCTCAGCATCGTCATGGAGAGTCTCGCCGCGAGCGCCGGCGCGCACGTCAGCTATGACGAGATCGAGGGGTACGAGGGCGTACTGGGCAGCGTCGCCGCGCTGGGCCGGCCGCTGGCGCCGTCGCCGGGGCAGGTGACGGCGCAGCGGGAGCTTCTCCCGGCGCAACGGGACGCGCTCGGGCGGGTGTTGTGGGGATCGGTGCAGCGATGGCATGGCCTGACGCTGCTTCCGGTCCCGCCGATCGTGCAGGATCCGGACTGCGCCCGCAGTGCGCAGCTGCTCGAGGCCCTCGTGGGGGTGATACCCGCAGCGGAACCACCGGCCAGCCAGGCGTGACGGGCTGAGCCCGTCCGCCACGACGCTTCCGATCGACATGCCGTGCCTGTCGATCGGAAGAATGTCGCCCCGGGTTGTTAGCGTGCCGCATTCGCCGGCGGGGGGCGGACGAGGTGCCGTGCCAGCCGTCATCATGCTGACCAGAAAGGGCGTGGACCGGGTGGACGACGCTGAGAAGAACGCACTGTTGATGTTCCTGGAGGCACAACGTTCCTGTGTTCTCGCGATTGTTGACGGCCTTGACCTCGACGCTCTGACCACCGCGGTGCTGCCCTCAGGTTGGACGCCGCTGGGTCTCGTGGAGCACCTCGGCTACGCCGAGCGACACTGGTTCCAGGAGATCGCCACCGGCTCCGTCGAGCCGCTGGCCTGGCCCGACGACGACCACACGCCCCTGACCACCCCACGGCCACCGTCGGTGGTCTTCGCGTTCTACCGGGCACAGTGCGAGCGTTCCAACACCGTCGTTGCCACGACACCACTGTCCGCGCCGGTGCGCGCCCGTCATCCCGGTTGGCTCGGCGACGAGGTCACCGACCTGCGGCGCATCATCCTTCACATGATCGAGGAGACCGCACGCCATGCCGGTCACCTCGACGTCGTGCGCGAGCTGATCGATGGAAAGACGGGGCTCGGACCTCGATAGCAGTTCCCCCTCGACCGTCGCCGAGAAATTTTCTGCGAAAGGCGGTAACCAAATCAGCTGACCAACCCGTCTGGTCAGCGACGGATCACCACAGCGGGTGGTCGGCCGGGGGAGGGGTTCGGGACATGGGTGACGTCCGTGTGCGTTTCACTGACGATTTGGCCCGGCACCCCGCCCCGCCGTTGGGTGATCTGGTTCAGCAGTCGATGGTCCAGGGCCGCCGGCTGCGCCGTCGGCGCCGCCTGGCACAGGTCGGCGCGGGCGGCTCGGCGCTGGTGATGGTGCTGGTGGTCGGGCTGGCTGTCGGGCCGTTCGGCGTCGGCGCGACTGACGTCGGTCCACCAGGCGGCGCGGCCGGTGGCTCGCCGGCCGCGCCGGTCGGCTCCGCCCCGCCGTCCCCGGTTCAGCGCTCCGATGGCCCCCCGGGTCCCGTGGGCGCCGACGACGAGGGGCGGGCGAACCCCTTCCGGGCGGGCCTGCCGACTTCCTCGACCACGGTGATCGGCACCGTGCGGATCGGCGTGGTACCGGACGGTGACCTGCTGCCCACCACACCGCAGGGGGCCCTGGAACTGCTCACCCGGCTGCTGCCCGAGGGCAAGACCAGCGGTTACGCGAGTCTGCAGGGCAGCGGGGCGGGCCCCGGCACGCCGTACGTGCAGCTCTACCTGGATCGGGGCGCTGGCCCGGGGATGCTGCGGCTCTCCGTCTACCAGGGCGGCCTCGGCGGCAACCCGGCCCCGGGGACGGTGGAGCTGACCGAAGTGCCCGACAACTGCGTACAGAACAAGATGGTCACGGTGCATCACCCCGATGGCGTCCAGGTCAATCTGATGATCTCGACGTGTGTGGACTGGGGCGCCAAGGGGATCTTGCCGGCACGCCCCGTCCTGTCCGTGGACGAGGCGACCGCTGTCGCCGCGAGCCCGATGTGGGGGACGAAACTGCCGGCGGAGTTCGTCGTCACCGGTTCCAAGAGGTTCCCGTCGCTGGCCCGGTCGAATGGCTGACGAGGACTTCGTCGAGTTCGCGCAGGCTGCCGCTGGCCGCCTGCGCGACGCGGCGTTCCTGATGTGCCGCGACTGGCATCTCGCCCAGGACCTCACCCAGACGACGCTGGCCAAGGTGTACGCCAACTGGCGACGGGTCCGCCGCGCCGACGACCCGCACGCGTACGCCCGCAAGGTGCTGCTGCGGTGCCTGATCGACCAGCAGCGTCGTCGCTCCAGCCGTGAGTTGGCGATGTCGGCTCCGCCGGACCGGGGCGAGGAACATCCGGCCGAGCTGCGCATGACGCTGCTGGACGCGGTCGCCACCCTGCCGTTGCGGGATCGGGCGATCATCGTGCTGCGCTACTGGGACGACCTGAGTGTGGAGACAGTCGCCGAGGTCGTGGGCGTCTCCGCCGCGGTGGTCAAGAGCCAGAGCATGCGCTCGCTCAGTCGTCTGCGCGAGGTGCTCGGCGAGACCCGGGCCGAGCTGTTCGCCGAGGAACGGCATTGATCGGTCCGGCTGCGGCCGACGTGCGACGGATCCCGCTGGTGCCGGGCCGCGCCTGTCGTACGGCGGCGAATGACCCACCACGCGCGGTCGTCACGAACGCGACCCACGGTGGCGAACATCTGTGTTGGGGGAGGTCCATGGTGTCCGTATCGAGCAGCGGGAGGGGCCGAGGCCGGCCTCGCGGCGAGGGCCGCGGCTCGGCCGCTGTCGTCCCGGTGATCCTGACCGCGTTGGTGCTGAGCGCCGCGGGGTGTCATCGGGGGGAGCCCGGCGTCGGCCCCGCTGCGCGGCACACCGCGAACGCGGAACCGGGCGGCTCGGGCATGCTGCTGGGGGCCGGCGAGCTGGGTTCGGACTGGCGCGAGGACGACGCGCGAACCGGTCTGCCGCCCTGGCCGTGGGAGCAGGACAACTGCCCCAGCTATCAGAGCAGCGACTACCCGGCCAAGTCGCATCGGCGCGCGGCCGTGCAGCGCTACTACCGGCCGTCTGACGGCTCGTCGCAGGCCCATCACGTCGTGGAGACGTACGAGCCGGGATGGGCCGAGCGGAATGTCGACGATGTCCGTCGCGTCCTGCTGCGGTGCGCGAGCTACCTGGCGTTCGGCTCGCGGGTCGCGTTCGACGTCGTCGATCCGCAGTATCTCGACGGCACCGGCATGCTCATTCGAGGTCGCATCGCGCGTGCCGACGCCCGGACCACCGTCAGGTGGTTCGTGATGCTGAGACGAGGCGAGACGGTTTCGACGGTCAGCGTGCCCGATCCGGGCAGCCGGGCCGCGGTGGACGTCATCGCGGCGAGGGTGGTGGCCCGCCTTGGCTGAGCGGAAAGGCCGGCAACTGCCGCGCCGGTGGGTTGTCTCCACTGTCGCCATGTCTCTCGCCGGTGTGGCGACGGCCGCCTTCGGCGCCACTCGCGATCGCCTCGGCGACCACCCCGGCCCGTCAGTCGGTCCTTCCCCTGCCAGTCCGATCCCCACTACACCGGCCGTCGACCGGGTCGCCGAGGCGAGGACGCGCATCGAGGCCTACGTGGACCGCTTCGACGGCCACCTGGCGGTCGCGGCACTGGACCGGCAGGGAACGGCTGCGGTGACGGCGGGCACCAAACGCTTCGAGACCGCCAGCATCGTCAAGGTCAACATTCTGGCGGCCCTGCTGCTGCGTCAGCGACCGCCGGGTAAAACCCTGGGGGCGAACACCCGGCGATTGGCCGAGGACATGATCATGTCCAGTGACAACGATGCGGCGGTGGCCCTGTGGCAGCGGATCGAGGGCTCGCGCGGCCTGACCGCCGCGAACCGCGCGTTCGGTCTGCGGGAGACCAAGCCCAACTCGCACTGGGGGCTCACCACGACGACGGCCGCCGACCAGCTCCGTCTCCTGACCGCGCTGACCTCGCCGACCGGACCGCTGACCCCGCAGGACCGTACCTTCATCATGGGCCTCATGACGAAGGTGATCCCCGAGCAGCGATGGGGGATCACCGCCGCCCGAGAGCCGGGCAATCGTTCCGTCTACGTCAAGAACGGCTGGGACACCGCTGACGTCGACGGAGGTCGTTGGTTGGTCAACAGCATCGGACGGATCGTCGAGGCCCGTCATGACTGGCTGATCGCGGTGCTCTCCGACCATCACGTGAGCCAGAAGGCCGGCGTCCGGGTTGTCGAGAAGGCCGCCACGTACGTGCTCAAGGAGCTGCGTGCCGCCACTGCCGACGATGGCCCTGCACAGGGGTAGGCCGCCTCACCTGGCACGCCGACGGGGTGACGGAGAGCGCGGTTCCTCAGCCTCGGTAGCCGTTCTGCTGGGTGCCACCCGACGGGGGAGAGCCGTACGAGCCCGGGAACCCGCCGCCGACGGGCCCGATGCGCAGCACCGCCGTCGGGGCGTCGGCCCTGCTCCCACCGGTCGGCGTCAGCAACTCGGTCGTCGCCGGCGTACCCGCCTCCGGTGCGTTCCTCCGACGCATCACGACCAGTACGAGCGCGCCCAGGCCGGCGGCGACGAGTAGGCCGCCGAGGAGGAAGAACGGCGACGTACCGCGTGCCTCGTCGCTGACGGCCTTGAACGTCGGTGGCGCAGCCTCCGGGGTGCCGTCGCCCGCCGCCGCGACCGGGCTCGCCTCCGCAGCGGGCGACGGGGACGCCTTGGTGGGCGCTGCCTCCACGGCGAGGGTCAGCCGCACGGTCGCGACGTCACCGGCGCTGCCCCGTACGGTCGTGCGAGCGGTGCGGTAGCCGTCCTTGGTCGCGCGGACAGTGATGGACCCGGCGGCGATCGTCTTGCTGGCGCTCGACGTGATCGAGAACTGGCCGCTGGAGCTGCTGGTCGTCCGGTATTCGTGCCCGGCGCTGTCCTGGATGGTCAGGGCCACGCCGCCGATCGCCTTACCGTCGGCGTCGCGGACCCGGCCGGAGACCCCACGCACGCCGGCCGCCGGCTTGTTCTCGCCCGACGACGCCGCACCCGGGCCGTGGACGTAGACCATCTTGTGGGCGTAACTGTTCTGCCCGGCAAGACGCACACCGACCGAGATGTTGAGGCCGGTGATCTCACCTGGGCGAGCGTCGGGGGCGACGAGCGTCGTGTCGAACGTCTGACTCCGGCCGGGCCCGAGGTTCGGTTCCACCCGGCATCCGGAGGTGCATCGCAGGCCGCCGCCGATCACCACGATGGCCGTCTCGGCCTTGCGTCCGTTGTTGGTGACCCGGTAGCGCAGGCGCACCGTGTCGTTGGGTTTCACGTTCTCCGCCGACACGCTCAGGATGCTGACGGTCTCCGGGGCCGCCGTCGCGGGTGCCGCCGACACGGCGAGCGTCCCGCCGGTCAGCGTGATCAGTGCGGCCACGGTCCAGCGGAGACGTAAGCGCGTCGTCACTTCCCACCACCTTCTGTACAGCGAGCAACCCCGTCGATGGCACCGCGGGCCACTATGCCCTGTCCGGAACGGGTTGCGCGACCTACCCCCGACGGCAGGGCCGGGAGACGCTGCCCGGTGCCACGTCCGCACCTGTTGTGAGCCAGCGCCCTGCGTTGTCGCCGTGCCAAGCCCGGCCGAGACTGTCAGTATCGTGGTTTGTGGAGCCGGTCCGCGTGAGCGAGGAGAAGGCATGAGTGACTGGAACGACAAGATCATCGCCGAGTTTCGCGCGAACGATGGGCAGGTCGGCGGCCAGTTCGCGGGCGCGCCGCTGCTGCTGTTGCACACGGTCGGCGCCAAAAGCGGCCAGCCTCGGGTGAACCCGATGATGTACCAGAAGGTGGATGGCGGCTACGCCGTTTTCGCGTCCAAGGGCGGTGCGCCCACCAATCCGGACTGGTACTACAACCTGCTCGCCAATCCGCGGGCCCAGGCGGAGATCGGCACGGACAAGGTCGAGTTGGTAGCCAGGGTGGCCACCGGGGACGAGCGGGAACGGATCTGGAGCGCGCAGAAGGCCGCGTACCCCGGCTTCGCCGACTACGAGCGGAAGACCGCCCGCCAGATCCCCGTCGTCGTACTGGAACCCGCGCCGTAGCCGACCCCGGTCACCCCACCCGCGACCATCAGGGCTTCACCGGGCGTGACCGGGCAGATCGCCGCGCAGGCGGTCCAACTCGGCGAGGTACATCGCCTGCATGCGGTTGTAGTGCCGGACCAGCAGTTGGACCTCCTCGGCGCTGTAGCCCTCGATGAGCCATTCCGCCCGCTCGGCGAATCGCTCGTACGGTCGCTCCAACTCGGCGACCCGGTCCGGCCGCAGGGTGACGATCACCCGCCGCCGGTCGGCCGGGTCGCGCTCGGTCGTCACGTAGCCGGCCTGCTGGAGCCGGCGGAGCATGCTGGTCACCGCCCCGGTGGTGAGGTTGGTCCGTTCGGCCACCTGCCCCGCGGTGGCGGATCCGACGTCCGCCAGGTGGTCCAGGCATTCCAGGTCGCTCACGGTGAGGCCGAGCCGCTCCGCGATGGCGTACCGGAACACCATGGACAGCCGCGACATCTCCCGCCCGGCGCGCATCAGCTCGGCGATCGCGGAGGCGGGGGCCGGCTCGTGGGGCATGCCCGCAATCATGCCTCCGGTACGGTGACCCGGTGCAGCCGAGGTAACACGCGGGTCAGCACCCAGTGCGGTGCGGCCGCGCCCCCGGTGAGGCGGCGCATCAACCCGGCGGCGGTGTCGACGGCGCGGAACGCGTAGGGCACCATCTCGTCCTGGTAGCCGGCGATCGCCTCCTCCACCGACGCGCCGCCGGAGCGGGCCTCGACCAGCTTGCGGCCGAGCAGGGCGGCGTCGCGAAGCGCGGTGTTGCCGCCGTGTGCGCCGAACGGCGGCATGACGTGCACGGCGTCGCCCATCATCGTCGCGCGGGGCACCGCCCACCGGCGTGGGCGACGGCCGGTGGCGAAGAGGTTGAGCACCGTGGCGTCCAGCTCGGCGGTGCCGACCAGCCGTCGGATGACCGGGTGGAAGTCCACGCTCCTCTGGGAGGCCAGCCTCCACAGCGCCAGCAGGTCCCCGCGGCTGTCGACGGGCACCTCCTGCTGCTGGAGCAGCAGTCCCCACATGACGTAGTCGTAGCCGGTGGGCGCGTAGTTGCCCGGGGCCAGGCGCCCGAACGCCTCCTGAGGGCTCTCGCCGAACCGCATGGAGGTGAAGAAGAAGGCGCGGCCCGGCCGGTCGGCGAGGGCCAGGACCCCGCTGGTACGCAGCGCCTCCGGGATGACGCTCTCGCCGTTTCGGTGGAGGGGCGACCGGCCGTAGATGCCCGCCATCGGGGTGTTCGCCGGGTCCGCGTCCGGCATGAGCTGTGGGCGTAGGGCCGAGCCGACGCCGTCCGCGCCCACGACGACAGTTGCCGCGGCGGCCCCGCCGTCGGAGAACCGCAGCCGCAGCCCCGCCGGGCCGCCGGTGTCGACGGCGACGGCGTCCTTGCCGTAGTGGATGCGCCCGTTCAGCCCGGACTGCAGGATCGACCGCAGGGTCAGCCGGTCGACCTGGCGGGTCGCGTGCGGCTCGTCCTTGAAGGTGATGGTGAACGCGTCACGCAGCCGGCTGTCGGTGAAGCGTAGGTGCCCGCCGGGTTCGTCGCCGGTGGCCAGCGCCAGCTGGTACAGCGCGCGCGGCAGGCTTTCGCGCAGCGCCTGCAGCCCGTGCCGGTCGAGAATGATGCGGTAACCCTGCCGCCGGACGAAGGGGCCCGCGTCCCGCTCGTAGACGTGCACGTCGATGCCGGCGCGCATCAGGTACTGGGCGAGGCAGAGGCCGGAGAGGCCGGCGCCGGCGATTGCCACCGAGAAGTCAGTCGATGTGCCCATGCGATTATCTTAATGACTAAGATGATTTGGGCAAGGGCCCGGCGCCGCCGCGTGTCAGCGGCCCTGCAGGCGCTTCACGTTGTCGCCGAAGGTCCACCCCTTCGACCCGTCCCAGTTCGCCGACCAGGTCATCAGGCCCTTGAGGCCGGGTACGGAGTTCCAGGCCTGCGTGACCAGCGACGTCGACAGGTAGCCGCCGCCCGCCCCGATCTGCGCGGGCAGACCCGGGACCTGCTTGTCGTACGGCACCCGGATCGTGGTGCCCTGGATGGTGAGGCCGTTGTTCAGGCACTGGGTCTGCACGGTGAAGCCCTGCACGGTGCCCGCCGGGTACGAGTCGCCGGCGCAGCCGTACATGCTGCCGTTGTAGTACTGCATGTTCAGCCACCAGAGCCGGCCGTTGTCCACGTACTTCTTGATGATCGGCAGGTACGAGCCCCAGATCGAGCCGTAGACGACGCTGCCGCCGGTGACGTAGGCCGTTTCCGGTGCCATGGTCAGGCCGAAGTTCGAGGGCATCCGGGCCAGCACGCCGTCGATGATCCGGATCAGGTTGGCCTGCGACGTGGACAGCGTATTGATGTTGCCGCTGCCGGTCAGGCCGGTCTCGATGTCGATGTCGATGCCGTCGAAGTGGTAGGCCGTCAGGATCGGCACGATCGTCGCGATGAACCGGTCGGCGACCGCGCTGGAGCTGAGGTCGATGCCCGCGGCGGCCCCGCCGATCGACATCAGGATGGTCGCGCCCGCCGCTTTGGCCTGGCACATCTCGGCCGGGGTGGCGACCTTCACGCCCGCGTCCATGCCGTTCTCCCAGAGGACCGTGCCGTCCGCGCGGATCACCGGGAACGCCGCGTTGATCACGTTGTAGCCGTGCTGGTTGAGCCGGCTGTCGGTGATCGGGATCCAGCCGAGGCCGGGGTGAACGCCGTTGGAGGCGCCGTCCCAGTTCTCCCAGTACCCCTGCAACACCTTGCCGGTGGGCCGTGACTTCACCGCGCACGTCCCGCCGGTCGGCGGCGGTGTGGTCGGCGGAGGCGTGGTCGGGGGAGGCGTGGTGGGCGGTGGGGTGGTCGGGGGAGGCGTGGTGGGTGGCGGCGTGCTTCCCGAGCACGCACCCAGGTCACGCCAGAGCGACGGCGTCGCGGCGGGGTTCCAGCCGGCGCCGGGGTGCGCGGTGTGGGTGACCAGTGCCTGGTAGAGCCGTCCGCCGTAGGTGACCTGGGTGCCCGCCTGGTAGGTGGTGCCCTCCGCCCAGGCCGGGGCGGTGCAGGCGATCATCGCGACGGCGTTGGCCGAGGGTGCTGCCGCCGTGCTGCTGGGGACGAAGGCGACGGCGGCCGTGACGGTCATCGCCGCCCCGGCCAGCACTGCGAAGATCCGACGGCTTCTCATGGCTCACTCCCCAAGGGCTCGACGACCCGCGACCTCCACATATTGACGTTCGTGACCGTGAATATCAAGGGTTGTTTACAGATAGCACGTGGCCGTACCGCGTCGTGCCCCACGCACCACGCCGAGGGCCGTTCCAGGCCCGGCCCCGACCGGGCCGGCGGCAATGGGAACGGCTGCCGCCGGCCCGGCTCGGAGTGACGTCAGAGTCGGGAGGTGAAGGTGGCCAGGAAGCGGTGCGGGGTGACCGCGCCGGTGTTGTCGAAGCAGATGACGTCGACGTCGGCGTTGGTGGTGTACGTCCATTGCTGGGTGAGGTGGCAGTAGTTGCTGCCGGCGCCCTGCGCCACCACCTGGGCGTGCGTCTCCTTGAGGCCGATCTGTGGGAAGGTCGCCAGGTAGCGGCCGGCGGGCGCCAGCGGCGCCACGGTGTTCGCGCCGACGCCGAGCACCGAGTTGTCGTTGGTCGGCCCGCCGACGGCGGTACCCAGGTAGCCGAAGTACGACGGCGGGCCGAGGGAGCCGATCACCGGCCGGCGGCGGTGGTACGAGAGGACGAAGTCGGTGTTGACGAACGCGCCAGCCTGGTCGTAGCAGAAGACGTAGACCTGCACGTCGGCCAGCCCCACCCCGGGCAGTCGCACCAGGTACTGCCCGACGCCCAGCGGTCCGACAGCGTTCGCGACGCCGGTGGAGTTGTACGACTGCGTCATCAGGCCGCTGCTCCACTGCACGTACGCGTGGGAGGTGCCGGCCGGCAGCACGCCCGAGCTGGTTGTCCAGAGCACTGTGAACGGAGTGTCCTCGCGCGTGCCACCGGGACGGTGGCACTGCACGTCGACGATCTCGTCAGCGCCGGACTGGAACCAGCGGACCACCTCGCAGTAGTGACCGGTCCGGTTCACCGGGGTCACGTGGGGAACGCCCCGTGAACTGGCACCTATCTGCGGGAAGCGGACCTGGAACCGGCCGGGTGCGAGTTTGACGCCGTCGGCCCAGGCGGCCGGGAACGCGGTTTTCCAGCTGCCCCACTGCCGGCTGGTGTCCAGCACCGTCCAGACCGGCACGGTGGGGTCCTTGACGTACGCGAAGCCCCAGCGGTCGGCGGTGGCCGCCGTGGCCGGTGCCGCCGGAGCGAGTGCGCTGGCGGCCAGGACGGTGGCCAGTGCCGCGGTGACGAACGATCGGAGACGCATCTGTTCCTCCAGTCGACGGGAACATGTCGGAGAGGAGCGTGCGCGTAGTGACTCCATGGTCACAGTCGGCTACCTCGCGCTCCGGTGTCGGCTGTCCGCCACTGGCGCCTCATGGCCGATCGGCAGGTGTGTCGGGCCGGGGGCATTCTTCTGGTCCTGACTCGACGGCCTGTTCAGCGTGGTACCAATACCCAGATAGGCCAAGCCGACAGAAGTGGGCGGCCCATGTCGACAAGGGCAGCAGCGCTGCTTCGAAAGCCGGGGCAACCGCAGCGACCGAGCCTTCTGGAGCTCTTCTTCGACCTGGTCTTCGTCTTCGCTCTCAACCGGGTGTCGCAGCGGCTGGTCGAGGAGCTCACCGAGCGGCGGATCGTCCTCGTCGAGGCCGGCGAGACCCTGCTGTTGCTGCTGGCCTTCCTGGTGCTGTGGTTCGTCACGGCCTGGGTCACCGACCTCTACGACCCACAGAAACCGCAGGTCCAGCTCCTGGTCTACACGGCGATGCTCGGCGCGCTGGTGATGGCGGTGGCGGTGCCGAACGCGTTCGCCGACAGAAGTCTGGCCTTCGCTGGCGCGTACGTGGCCGTCCATATCGCTCGTGGGCTGATCATCGTGCCGATGCTGCGCGGCCATGACGCGCAGCGCCGAGCGGCCGGGGTGTTCTTCTGGTTCGCGTTGTCGGCCGTGCCCTGGCTCGTCGGCGCGATAGCCACGGATCAGGCCCGAGTGCTGTTGTGGACGCTGGCGATCGGCATCGACTGCATGGCACTGCTGCTGTTCTATCCCACGCCGTGGTCCTGCCCCACCCCACGGCAGTGGCCCGTCATGGCCGAGTACCTGTCCGAGCGCTACCGACAATTCTTCATCATCGCCCTCGGCGAGCTGATTCTGACGACCGGCTCGGCCTACAGCGACACGTCCTCCGGGCAGGGCGGGGCAGCCGCAGCCTTCGCGGTCTCCTTCATCACGACGGTGCTGCTGTTCCGCGTCTACCTCTTCCGGGCGGGCCAGCTGTTGCCCGAGGCGATCAGAGCCTCCGCCGACCCCTCGCACCTCGTCCGGGACGCCTTCCTCGCGCACGTCCTCATGGTGGTCGGCATCGTTGCCGTCGCAGTCGGATACGAAATCGTGATCGAACACCCGTTCGGGCACACCGAAGCGGCATGGATTCTCATTGTCCTGGGCGGACCGATGCTGTTCCTGATCGGGCGGGCCCTGGTGGAACATGCCGTCTTCGACCGGGTGTCACGCTCTCGGATCATCGGCGCCGCGGTGATCGCCGGCGCCGCGCCGTTCATGATCCGGCTGCCGCCGCTGGCTGTGGCCGTCACCGCCGTCGTCGTCCTCGCCGGCATCGCCGCCTCCGACGCCATCCACGCAAGTGGCAAGCCGCCTGAACGGCCGCACCCGCCCCACCCCAGGCAGTGAGCGGTTCGGGCTAGCCGTCACGGTTCAGGCGGGGCGGGTGACGATGGTCAGCGTCCTGCGGACGAATTCCAGTGCTTCGTCGCGGAGCGCCGGGGTTTCGGCCGAGACGATGAGGTAGCCGGCGCGTTCCGCGCTCCAGGTGGCCGCCGGCACGACGTCGCCGGGATTCTTCCACCAGCCGCACGCGACGAAGGCCGGGTGTGCCTCAATCTCGGCCGTGCCCCGCATCTCGACCAGGATGCCGGGTGGCGCGATGGGGAGATAGCTCGCCGCGTACGCGACGGGGCCCGACGGTGGTTCGGGCAGGGGCATCGCCATGGCAAGCCGGACGACCATCTCGAACCAGTCCAGGCCGTAGGTGAGGCTGAGCAGATCCATGAGGTAGTCGCCGGGGGTCCGGAC
>NZ_JAGPXZ010000940.1:0-2043 GCF_018070305.1 Micromonospora sp. M51
GATCTGGGAAGCGGCCTGGCAGCGACAGTGGGGTACGGCGGCGGAGTACACGCTGGTGCCGGTCCGGCAGGCGGTACGCCTCGGCGACGCCCCGTTCGAGCTGGGCGCCGCCCTGGGCATTCCGTTCCTCACCGCGCACCGCTGTCTGACCGCTGGTGAGTTCATGCCGGACACGTTGCGGGCCGGCGCGTTGGCGGATCACACGGTGCTGGTGCAGGGCGGCGCGGGAGCGGTCGGCAACGCCGCGATCCAGCTCGCCCGGTGGTCCGACGCCACGGTGATCGCCACTGTGAGCAGCGCGGAGAAGGCGCAGCTCGCCGGGTCGGCCGGTGCCTCCTTTGTGATCAATTATCGGGAGCAGGACGTGGTCGAGGAGGTCCACAAGATCGCCCCCGACGGGGTCCACACGATCGTGGAGGTCTCTCCCGCCCGTAACGCCCCGATCGACGCCCAGGTGCTGCGCCACGGCGGCGCGGTCTGCATGTACGCCGACGACGGTGGGGGCGAGGTCAGCATCCCGATCCGGGCGATGATGGCGCCGAACGCCCGTTGGCAGTTCGTGCTTGTCTACACGGAGCCGAAGGCGGCCAAGGCGCTGGGCGTGAAGGACGTGGCGGCGGCGGCCAGCCAGGGCGGCATCCGGGTGGGTGCGGACGCCGGGCTGCCGTTGCACTACTACCCCCTGGCCGAGGCGGCAGCGGCGCACCAGGCGGTGGAGGATTCGACGGTGGGCAAGGTGCTCATCACCACCAGCGACGCCTGATCGGGTCGCCGATCGCCCGATTTCCCCGTCAGCAGGACAGAAGCGAATAACTTTCGCAACAATGATGGTGCGGGTCACCCCGCGTGGAGCGGGCGGCCCCGGCGCGGTGCGAACGCCGGGGCCGCCCCTGGGGAGGGTTGTTGCAGGAGTACTCCCGCCCCAACAGGCGACAGTGCCTGGCAAAACGTTACGGGGCTGTCAGCTCCCGGACAGTCAGCTCACCCCCGGCGTACCGCGAACGGACGACCTTCTTGTCGAACTTGCCCACGCTCGTCTTCGGCACGGTGTCGATGAACGCCCAGCGCTCGGGCAACTGCCAGCGCGCCACCGACGTGGCCAGGAAGTCCCGCAGCTCCTCCGCGGTCACCGACGCGCCCTCCCGGACCACCACGGTGGCCAGTGGCCGCTCGTCCCACCGCTCGTCCGGGACACCCACCACGCACGCCTCCAACACCGCCGGGTGGGCCATCAGCGCGTTCTCCAGCTCCACCGACGAAATCCACTCACCACCGGACTTGATCACGTCCTTGGCGCGGTCGGTCAGCGTGATGTACCCGTCCGGCGAGAGGGTGCCGACGTCGCCGGTTCGCAGCCAGCCGTCGCGGAACTTCTCCTCCTCCGGGGCGTCGTCACCGACGTACCGGGCGGTCACCCACGGCCCACGGACCTCCAACTCGCCCACCGCCGTGCCGTCGGCGGGCATCGGCTCGCCCGACGGGCCGACGATCCGCGCCTGCACGCCCGCCGGCACCCGCCCCTGCGTGTAGCGGTAACGCCACGCCTGCTCATCTGTCACACCGGCGGGTGGACGTGAGACCGACCCCAGCGGAGACATCTCGGTCATCCCCCAGGCGTGGATGACCTCGATCCCGTGCCGCTCGCCGAACGCGTGCATCAACGCCGGCGGGCACGCCGACCCGCCGACGATCACCTCACCGAGCGACGAGGTGTCCACGTCGTGGGTGTCCAGGTAGGCCAGCAGGTCGGTCCAGATGGTCGGCACCGCGCCGGCCAGGGTGGGCCGCTCGGCGGCGATCATCTCGGCGATCGGCGCGGCCTGGAGGAACCGGTCCGGCATGATCAGCGACGCGCCGGAGAGGAAGGCCGCGTACGGCAGGCCCCAGGACATGGCGTGGAACATCGGCACGATGGCCAACTCGCGGTCGGTCGGCCCGAGACCGAAACCCTCCGGCATGCAGACCTGCAACGAGTGCAGGTAGATCGACCGGTGCGAGTAGGCCACACCCTTCGGGTTCCCGGTGGTGCCCGAGGTGTAGCAG
>NZ_JAGPXZ010000941.1:0-2042 GCF_018070305.1 Micromonospora sp. M51
GCGCCCCGGGCTCCATCAGCGCCGCCGGCAGGGACGGGTCGCGGGACGGCAGGGCGGGTGGCAGCGGGCCGTGGCCGGCCGCCGGGTCGACACCGAGCGGCGTCGCGCTGGGGGTACGGGTCTTCTTCGGGTTACGCCTGGCAGGCATCCGGGCCTCCTTCAGTGCCGACCGGCACGGCCGGTCCCGCGCAGCGGCGGTCGGTCGGATCGGCTGGTGACCGCCGTCGCGCGACGGTCGAGTGGGGAAGGGACTGCTCACCGGCGTCGGGCAGACCGTCGCCGCCGAACGGCGGGAGGGGGATGCGGGACGCCCGGGAGCGCACGGACCGCGACGCGGGACGGCGGGCCGGCTCGGAAGTGGGGCGTCAGTTACGCATGTCCGTACCCTAGCCACCGCCGCACCGGCGCGCATCCGTTTTTCCTGGCACCATCGGCTCATGCTGATCGCGTTCTCGATCACCCCGCTCGGCGGTGACGATTCGGTGGGTGACCTGGTCGCTGAGGCGGTTCGGGTGGTCCGTGCGTCCGGCCTGCCCAACCGGACCGATGCCATGTTCACCACCGTCGAGGGTGAGTGGGACGAGGTGATGGCGGTGGTGAAGCGAGCGGTCGACGTGGTCGCCGCGCGGGCACCCCGGGTGAGTGTGGTGCTCAAGGCCGACGTCCGGCCCGGGGTCACCGACGCGCTCACCGGGAAGATCGCCCGTATCGAAGCCCGTCTCGCCGAAGGCTGACGCGCGCGGCGGGCAATGACGACAGGTTTCCCTGTGCGGGGCTCGCCGACCATCGTCGGGCGTCGAAACCGCCAGCGTCATCGTCCACATCACGTGCAGTAACGCGACGTCGGTCACTGGTCCGTATCGGCTCACATCACGGTAAGTTTCCAAACGCTGATAGTGGTGTGACGAGAGGTGGCGGCACGGATGGCTGATCAGGCGAGGGCTCAAATCGGGGTGACCGGGCTGGCGGTGATGGGTCGCAATGTGGCTCGCAACCTGGCTCGCAACGGCTTCACGGTGGCAGTGCACAACCGCTCGCCGGAGCGCACCCGCAGCCTGGTCGCCGAGCACGGCGACGAGGGCACGTTCGTGCCGGGCGAGACGATGGCCGATTTCGTGGCGTCGCTGGAGCGGCCCCGCGCTGTCATCGTGATGGTGAAGGCCGGCGCGCCCACCGACGCGGTGATCGACGAGTTGGTGCCGCTGCTCGACGAGGGCGACATCATCGTCGACTGCGGTAACGCCCACTTCGCGGACACCCGTCGCCGTGAGGAGGCGCTGCGGGCGCAGGGGCTGCACTTCAGCGGCACTGGCGTCTCCGGCGGCGAGGAGGGCGCGCTGCGCGGGCCGAGCATCATGCCGGGCGGTTCCGCCGAGTCGTACGCGAAGCTCGGGCCGATGTTCGAGAAGATCGCCGCCCAGGTGGACGGTGTGCCGTGCTGCATGCACGTCGGGCCGGACGGCGCCGGGCACTTCGTCAAGATGGTGCACAACGGCATCGAGTACGCCGACATGCAGCTCATCGCCGAGGCGTACGACCTGCTCCGGGCCGGGGATACGCACCGGGGGCCGGCACGTGAACACGCGCCGACCCCCGGTGATCGATCCTTCGGCTATCGAACGAATTCGGCAGCTCCGGTCGCCAGATCGAGCAGCGGCGCCGGGGCGACACCCAACACCAGGGTCGCCAGCACACCGATCATCAACGCGGCGGCGGTGAGCCCACCGGGCACTGTGACGGTCGGGGTGGACTCGCCCGGCTCGGAGAGCCACATCATCACCACGACCCGCAGGTACGGGAACGCGAGGATCATGCTGGTCAGCACACCGGCGATCACCAGCCAGGCCTGGCCACCCTCCAGCGCCGGCCCGAAGATGGCGAACTTGCTGGTGAAACCGCTGGTCAGCGGAATACCGGCGAAGGCCAGCAGGATGAACGTGAACAGCGCGGCGAAGAACGGCGACCGCCGGCCCAGCCCGGCCCAGCGGGACAGGTGGGTGGCCTCGCCGTCGTCGTCGCGGACCAGCGTCACCACGGCGAAC
>NZ_JAGPXZ010000942.1:0-2042 GCF_018070305.1 Micromonospora sp. M51
CGCCGGCTGGACACGGCCCTTCGCGAGCACCTCGACGCGCAGCGGCACGTGCTGCTTGGCGTCGATGGCGATCCGCAGCTGGTGCACCAGCGAGTCCTGGTCACGCGGCTGGAGCACCAGCTCGTACGAGTCCCGGCCGGCGACGGTGGCCGAGCGGCCGACGCTGACCTCGGTGCTCGGGTCGATCGCGCCCAACGCCAGGTCGGCGGCCTGCTGCGGGGTGGCCGGCAGGCTCGCTGCCGGTTCCGGAGCGGGCTTGAACGCCCCGGCCTTGTTGCCCAACGCGCGGTGGGTGGCGGTGTTGGTGCGGCTCTGCCAGGTCCACAGATCCCGGCCGTTGCGGATCACGTCCTGCTCGCCGAGGGTGTCCAGCAGCGCGACCCGCTGCTTGTCCGGCCCGGAGTACCAGACCCGCAGGGTGTGTGTGCCGGTCAGCATGGTGGTCAGCTCGTTGCCGGGGAGCAGCCCGACCAGTGGTGGCAGGCCGAGGTCGGCGCGCTGCACGACGGTCCCGGACAACCCCTCCAACCGGGATGTCTGCAGGTCGACGAGGAGCTGGGCGGCGGTGCGGGGCGGCAGACTCGGCTCGGCCTCGGCGGCGAACGTGCCGATCGCCGCGCCACCGCCGATGACGGCGACGGCCGCGGTGGCCGGGACCAGCCAGCGCAGGACGGGACGGCTTCTCAGGACGGACATGGTGGCACCTCCTGCGCCCATCCTGCCCCCTCACTGCTGTGAACGCGCTGAGGACACCGAACGGGGTTGATTGACCCGGGTGGCACCCTTGAGTGGTGCGCGTGCTGGTGGTGGAGGACGAGGCCCGGTTGGCGGCTGCCCTGCAACGCGGCCTGCAGGCCGAGGGGTTCGCGGTGGATGTGGCGGGGACCGGCCCGGCCGGCCTGGACGCGGCCCGGCACGGCGGGTACGACGCCATGATCCTCGACGTGATGCTGCCCGGCCTCTCCGGGTACGAGCTGGTCCGGCGGCTGCGTGCGGAGGAGCACTGGTTGCCGGTGCTGATGCTCTCCGCCAAGGACGGCGAGTACGACCAGGCCGACGGCCTCGACTGCGGCGCCGACGACTATCTGACCAAGCCCTTCTCGTACGTGGTGCTGCTGGCCCGGCTGCGGGCGTTGCTGCGTCGGGGCGCACCGGAGCGTCCGGCCGTGCTGGCGGTCGGCGACCTGCGGCTGGACCCGGCCCGGCGGCGGGTGACCCGGGCGGACGCCGAGGTGACGCTGACCGCGCGGGAGTTCGCGCTGCTGGACTACCTGATGCGCCGGCCGGGTCAGGTGATCTCCAAGATCGAGTTGTTGGACCACGTCTGGGACGCGAGCCTGGAGACCGCGCCGAACGCCGTCGAGGTGTACGTCGGCTACCTGCGCCGCAAGCTCGGCCGGGACCGGCTGGAGACGGTCCGGGGTGCCGGCTACCGGTTGGCCACGTGACGTCGGACGGCCCGGCACCCACCGGTCGGGCCCGGCCCGGCTGGATGCCGATCCTCGGGCTGCGAGGGCGGCTCATGGCGATCGGCGTGTTCGGCCTCACCATCGGGTTGGCGGTGGGCGGGGTGGTGCTGCTCGGCGCGCTCGGCTTCGTGCTCCAGCGCACCGTCGACACCGAGGCGTTCCGCACCGCCGATGCCGTTGCCCTGCTCGCCGCCGAGGACGCGCTGCCCGACCCACTGCCGGTGGCCGGCGGGCAGGTCCGTGTGCAGGTCGTCGACGCGCAGGGGCGGATCAGGGCGGCCTCGATCGACGCCGACCGGCTGGTGCCGATGGTCCGCCCGGAGCGACTGGACCGGACGGGTCGGCAGCGGCTGGAGGTGCCGGCCGAGCGGGTCGGGCTGGTCGGCCCGGTCCGCGTGGTCGCCGTACCCGCCGGCACCGCGGCCGACCCGCTCACCGTGCTGGTCGCCCGCTCGATGGCCGACGTGCGGCACAGCATCCACGTGGTCCGGACCATCCTGCTGGTGGCGTTTCCGCTGCTGGTGGCCGTGCTGGCCGGGGTGGCGTGGCGGGTGGTGGGCGCGACCCTGCGGC
>NZ_JAGPXZ010000943.1:0-2032 GCF_018070305.1 Micromonospora sp. M51
GTACGCGGCGGACCGCACGGCCACGCCCGGTAGGCGTCCGCGCCGCCCGCCGGGTGGTCCTCCCCGCGCCCGCGCAGGTGGATCGCCGGCCCTCCGGGTGGGCGCGTCGGCGGCCCGGATGGGCTGGCCGCGCTATGGATTCCCGTACCGGTCTGCCAGTTGTCGGCATGGTGGGTGGCGGCCAGTTGGCCCGGATGACCCACCAGGCCGCGATCGCCCTCGGCCAGTCACTGCGTGTGCTCGCGACCGCCCCTGACGACGGTGCGGCGCTGGTCGCCGCCGACGTCCAGTACGGCGATCACACCGACCTGGCCGCCCTGCGTACCTTCGCCAAGGGCTGCGACGTCGTCACCTTCGACCACGAGCATGTGCCCTCCGAGCACATCCGCACGCTGGCCGCGGAAGGGGTGCCCCTCTACCCGCCGGCGGACGCGCTGCTGCACGCTCAGGACAAGCAGGTCATGCGGGAACGCCTGACCGAGCTGGGCGCGCCCAACCCGGCCTGGCGGCCGGTCGGGGAGCCCGCCGACCTCGTCGGCTTCGGCGAGCAGGTCGGCTGGCCGGTGGTGCTGAAGGCGGCCCGGGGCGGGTACGACGGTCGGGGCGTCTGGATGGTCGACGACGCCGCTCAGGCCACCGAGCTGGCAACCACCCTGCTCGCTGGCGGCACCCGGCTGATCGTGGAGGAGCGGGTGCCGCTGCGACGGGAGCTGGCCGTGCAGGTGGCTCGCTCGCCGTTCGGCCAGGTGGCCGCGTACCCGGTGGTGGAGACGGTGCAGCGCGACGGCATCAACGTGGAGGTGCTGGCCCCGGCACCCGGCCTGGACGAGGAGCTGGCGGTCTCCGCCCAGCAGCTCGCCATCGACCTGGCCACCGCGCTCGGGGTGATCGGTCTGCTGGCGGTGGAGCTGTTCGAGGTGCGTGACGACGCCGGTCGCCCGGCGATCGTGGTCAACGAGCTGGCGATGCGTCCGCACAACTCCGGGCACTGGACCATCGAGGGTGCCCGGACCTCACAGTTCGAGCAGCACCTGCGGGCCGTGCTGGACTACCCGATGGGTGACACCGCGTTGACCGCCCCGGTGGTGGTCTCGGCGAACGTGCTCGGCGGTGAGCCGGGCGGGATGTCGATCGACGAGCGGTTGCACCACCTCTTCGCGGCCGAGCCGGGTGCCAAGGTGCACCTGTACGGCAAGCAGGTGCGACCCGGCCGCAAGATCGGGCACGTCACGGTGCTCGGCGACGACCTGGACGACCTGCGGGCGCGGGCGGCACGGGCCGCGCGCTGGCTGCGCGAGGGCCACGAGTGAGCCACGATTTCGCCGACGACGAGAGGGCCGCAGTGAGCACGGTTGGGCTGATCATGGGCAGTGACTCGGACTGGCCGACCATGCGGGCCGCCGCCGAGGTGATGGACGACTTCGGCGTGGCGTACGAGGTGCGGATCATCTCGGCGCACCGGACTCCGGTCGCGATGATCGAGTACGGGCGCGACGCCGCCGACCGGGGTCTCAAGGTGATCATCGCGGGCGCCGGGGGTGCCGCCGCGCTGCCCGGCATGGTCGCCTCGGTGACGCCGCTGCCGGTGATCGGGGTGCCGGTGCCGCTGAAGCACCTCGACGGCATGGACTCGCTGCTGTCCATCGTGCAGATGCCGGCCGGGGTTCCGGTGGCCACCGTGTCGATCGGCAACGCCCGCAACGCCGGCCTCCTGGCCGTACGGATCCTGGGTGCCACCGACGAGGACCTGCGCGCCAAGATGACGACCTACCAGCAGGACCTGGAGAAGCTGGTGGCAGACAAGGAAACCGCCCTCCACGCCACCCTGCGCTAGCCCTCCCGCGACCCCGCCCCGCCGCACCGCACCGCACCGCACCGCACCCGCGATCTTGCACTTTCGGTCGCTGTTTCGCGGCTCTCATCCCTTATGCCACAACAGAAAGTGCAAGATCGCGCGAGATGGGCGCGGGTGACGCGCGAGCCCGGCACACTCACCGCGCCCACTCACCCACACCGCCGTGACCCTCCGACT
>NZ_JAGPXZ010000944.1:0-2030 GCF_018070305.1 Micromonospora sp. M51
CGCTGGCAGAGAGAAAGCTACGCGTCCGGCGGGATGATCGTCAAATCCGCCGGACGCGTCCCCCGTCACATCGTCGACAGACGACTATTCACCCAGCTCAACGCCCGCGAACGAGCGCTTCCCCCGGCGCAGCACCAGGTATCGGCCATGCAGCAGATCGGCCGGCGACACCACAGCATCCACAGCGGTCACCCGGTTGTTGTTGACGTAGGCGCCGCCCTCGGCGATCACCCGTCGGGCCTCCTTGAGGCCGGTCACCAGGCCGGAGTCCCGCAGCAGACCCGCCACATCCGGCAATTCGCCGGCGAGGCGTACGAGGCCCGCCTCGGTCAGGGCCGCGCGCAGGGTCTCCGGCGCCAGGTCGTCCAGTGAGCCGCGGCCGAAGAGCGCCTGGCTGGCGGCGATCGCCTGTCGGGCCTCGTCGGCGCCGTGCACCAGGGTGGTCAGCTCCTCGGCGAGCGCCCGCTGCGCCAACCGGGCCGCCGGCCGTTCGGCGGTCGCCTTCGCCAGCTCCTCCAGCTCATCGCGGGAGCGGAAGCTGAAGTACCGCAGGTAGCGGTCGACCTCCTGGTCCTCCACGTTGAGCCAGAACTGGTAGAACGCGTACGGGCTGGTCATCGTCGGGTCGAGCCAGACCGCACCGCCCTCGCTCTTGCCGAACTTCGTACCGTCGGCCTTGGTGACCAGCGGCGTGGTGAACGCCTGCACCGGCCCCACCCCCCGCCGGCGCACGTAGTCGACGCCGGCGGTGATGTTGCCCCACTGGTCGGAGCCGCCGAACTGGAGCTGACAGCCGTGCCGGCGGTGCAGCTCGTAGAAGTCGTTGGCCTGCAACAGCTGGTAGCTGAACTCGGTGAAGCTGATGCCGGTCTCCAGTCGGGCCCGCACCACCTCCCGCGCGAGCATCTTGTTCACCGGGAAGTGCTTGCCGACGTCGCGGAGGAACTCGACGATCGACATCTCGCCGGTCCAGTCCAGGTTGTTGACAAGCTGCGCAGCGTTGTCCCCGGTGTACGACACGAAGGGCGCGAGCTGCTCGCGGATCCGCTCGACCCAACCGGCGATCACCTCGGTCGGGTTGAGCGCCCGCTCGGCGCTCTCTTTCGGGTCGCCGATCTGCCCGGTGGCCCCGCCGACCAACAGCAACGGGCGATGACCGGCGAGTTGCAGCCGGCGGGCCATGAGGACCTGCATGAGGTTGCCGACGTGCAGGCTCGGCGCGGTGGGGTCGAAGCCCACGTAATAGGTGGCGGCACTCCCACCGTCGAGCAGCTCGCGCAGCTCGTCGAGGCCGGTCGAGTCCTGGATCAGGCCACGCCAGAGCAGGTCATCGGTCAGGGAGGCCCGCCCGGGGGGCGGGAGGCTGCTGTCGGTCACGGTCACCGATTCTCCCCCATCGCCGGCACGGACCCGTACCGGGTTTGGCCCAACCCGCCCCGGCTAGGCTTGCGCCGCGTTGATCAAGGAGGGCTTTGCCATGGAGATTCCGGATCTGACGGGTGGTTTTGCCGCCCTGCTCGGCCTCACGTTCGAGGAGGCGAGCGCCGACCGGGTGGTCATCAGCTGGCAGGTCCGACCGGACCTGCACCAGCCGTTCGGCCTCCTGCACGGCGGGGTGTACTGCTCGGTCGTGGAGACCGCAGCCAGCGTGGGCGGTGCCCTCTGGCTGGCCGACCGGGGCACCGTGGTCGGGGTGTCGAACCAGACCGACTTCCTGCGGGCCGTCCGGGACGGCGAGCTGACCGCCGTCGGCACCCCGGTGCACCGGGGTCGCAGCCAGCAGCTCTGGCAGGTGGAGATCACCGACGCCGACGAGCGGCTGGTCGCCCGTGGTCAGGTCCGACTGCAGAACCTCTCGCCCGCCTGAGCGTCCGGCCGCACCGGACGGGTCAGCTGCGGGCCTCGTCCAACACCGGCTCCGCGGCCTCGTCGACGTCCGCGTCGGTGTCCTCGGGTACGCGGCTGAGCCGTCCCTCGGGGATCGCCCGGTGGTCGAGGCCGGCCACCAGCAGCTCCCAACCGTCCAGCGG
>NZ_JAGPXZ010000945.1:0-2030 GCF_018070305.1 Micromonospora sp. M51
GTGGAGCACCGTCGGCGCCGACGCCCGCCTCGACCTCGGCACCGACGCGCAGGCGGCGACGCCCGCACTGGCCGATCGCGTCGCCGCCGCACCCGGGGTGCAGCAGGTCGTCGTCGCGCAGGTGACCGAATCGGCGCGCGTCTTCGCCGAATCGACGCTGTTCACGCCCCGCCTGGTCGTCGTGGACGCCGCCGCGTTCCAGCGCCTGCTGGCCACCACCCCGTTGCCCGACGCGCCGGCGCTGGCCCGGCTCTCCGCACCGGCTCCCGCCCCCGGGGACGTACCGGCGTTGGTCCTGTCGAACGACAGCGAACTGCGGACCGGCGCCCGGCTGCAGCTACCCCGCGACGACGCTCCGGCGATCCGTCTCGCCGCGGTCGGTACCGCGCCCGCCGTCGGCGGCGCCGGCGACGTCGTCGTCGTGGACGCCACGGCCCTCGCCGCCGCCGGCCTGCCCGCCGTGGCGAACACCGTCTGGGTGACCGGTCCCGGCGCGGCGCGGGCCGTGTCGAACAGCGGCGTCGCCGCCGACGTCGTGCTGCGCGCGGACGTCCTGCGCGCGCAGCGGGTGGCTCCGCTGACCGCGGGGCTGCTGCGGCTGGCGTGGACGGCCGCCGCGGTGCTGGTGACGCTGGGGCTGCTCGGCCTCCTGCTGGCTGCCGCCGCCGGTACGTCGGAGCGCTGGCACACACTGGTCCGGCTGCGCACCCTCGGCCTGCGGCCCCGCGACGCCCGCTGGGTCGCCGCCGGAGAGCTGCTGCCGCCGGTCGTGGTCACCGCCGGGTACGGCCCACTACTCGGGGCACTGCTGGCCCGCCTGACGCTCGGCCCGCTCGACCTGCGGGTGCTCACCGGCCAGCCCGGCGACCCGGCGACGGTCCTGCCGTGGTGGCTGCTCGGCCTGGTGGGCGTGGTGCTGCTGGCGGTGGCCGCCACTGTCGTCCCGGTCGAGTCGGCGCTGCGGCGACGCGACCGGCTCAGTGAGGTGCTCCGCGCCGGCGAGTGAACAGACGCCCCCGGTGGTGCGGGCCGGAACGCCGAGGCCCGTCACCGGATGTCCGGTAACGGGCCAGTCGATGTGCCGGTGGAGATGGTGGGCGATACTGGGTTTGAACCAGTGACCTCTTCCGTGTCAAGGAAGCGCGCTCCCACTGCGCCAATCGCCCGTGGTGGCCCCCCGTGGGGGGCGGATCGCGAGCGGACGACGGGATTCGAACCCGCGACCCTCACCTTGGCAAGGTGATGCGCTACCAGCTGCGCTACGTCCGCACGTCCCCGACTCGCGTCGGCGACAGGTGAACTCTACCCGATGCCAAGATCGCTTGGCACGGCACCCTGGCCGGTCGGCGGTTGCGCTGGTCGCCACCGGGGTACTGAAGGGCTCGACAGCGCACCACACCCCCTTAAGGAGGCTGTCGTGGGTATCGGCACCAGCATCTTCCTGATCGCGCTCGGCGCGATCCTCACCTTCGCACTGGACGCGAGCGTCGGCGGCATCAACCTCGACGTGGTCGGCTGGATCCTGATGGGCGCCGGACTGCTCGGCCTGATCATGACCACGCTGATCTGGGGTCGCCGCCGTCAGGTGGTCACCACCACCGAACAGCCGGTGGAGTACCGCCAGGTCGAGGAGCGGCGGGACATCGCGCCGCCGCTGTGACCCGGCCCCCCGGCGCCGCTGACGGCGCCGCCCGGATCACCGTGACGCCGAGCCGGTCGCCCCGCTGAGGGACGGCCGGCTCGTCGCACGACGACCTTGGATACGCCGGACAGCGCGCGGCGCAGCCACACCGCTCAGCGCATCAACGCGTTGAGGGTGCCGTGGTCGAGGGCGTCCGCCAGCGCGCCGTACGTGCCCGCGCCGAGCGCCTCATCCGCCGCGCGGCGGGCGACCGTGTACGCGGCCTCCGCGACCGAGGAGCCGAGGCTCACCCGGGCCACCCCCAGCCGCGCCAACTCCGGCACTGTCGGCGCACCGGGCCCGGCCAGCACGTTCAGCGGCGCCGGCACCGGTCGCACCAGCTCTCGGA
>NZ_JAGPXZ010000946.1:0-2030 GCF_018070305.1 Micromonospora sp. M51
GCCGCCCCACCATCGGCGCAGCCGCCCCTCCTCCTCAGGTCGTAGGCGCAGTGCCGTCCTGCGCCAGATGGCGGGGGCCGATCCCTCGAACAGGCTTGTTCCATGGCTTCGGGTGACGCCGTACGGACCTGCTCCGGACACCCGTTAGCCAGGAAAGGCACTGGCAGACGATGCGATCACGTCCTCTTCCCGCCCCCGGCTCACCCCGGTCGGGGCGACCTTTCGTCCGGCTCGGCGCGGTGGTGGCGGCCACCGTCGTCATCGCCGTGAGCGTCGCCGGCTGCGGCGCACCGCAGCACAATCCCGCACCGCCCATCGCCGCTCCGGCGGCACCCGCGGCCAGCGGCGGGGCGGGTTCGGCTCTGACCGACACCGACGTCAACGCCTGGCTCGACGGCCTGCTGCCGGCGGCGCTGGACCGCACCGGCATCGCCGGCGCCACGATCGCCGTCGTGCACGACGGCAAGATCGTCACAACCCGGGGGTACGGGTACGCCGACACCGGTGCCGACGGTGACCCGGCCGTGCCGGTCGACCCGGACCGGCACCTGTTCCGGATGGGATCGGTGTCGAAGCTGGTCACCGCCACCGCCGTGCTGCAACTCGTACAGAGCGGGAAGCTCGACCTCGACGCCGACGTCGAGACGTACCTCGATTTCGACCTGCCGCGCCACTACGAGCGGGCCGTCACCCTGCGGCACCTGCTGACGCACACCGCCGGCTTCGAGGAGCGGATCGCCGGCCTCATCGGCACCGAGGGCGGCACCGTCGACCTGCGCAAGGCCCTGGCGACCGACCCGCCCGAGCAGATCTACGAGCCTGGCACCGTCCCCGCCTACTCCAACTACAGCAACGCCCTCGCCGGGTACATCGTCGAACGGGTCAGCGGGACGCGCTTCGAGGAGTACGTCCAGCGCAACATCCTGGACCGCGCGGGCATGCCGTCGTCGACCTTCGAGCAGCCCCTCCCGGCGGCGCTGCGCGACCGGATGTCCAACGGGTACGACACCTCCGCCGGGCCCGCCGCGCCGTTCGAGATCGTCGGCACGCCCCCGCCCGGTGCGTTGAGCGCCCCGGCGACGGACATGGCGCGATTCATGATCGCCCAGCTCGGCGAGCCGGTGGGCTTCGCGCCCCTGCTGGACAAACCCACCCGCGACCTGATGCAGCGGCCGGCACTCGACTCGACGGCGCTGGGCACGCTGGCCGACGGACCCCGGATGACCCTCGGCTTCTTCACCGAGGACCGTAACGGCCACCGGATCCTCGGCCACGGCGGAGACACCAAGTACTTCCACTCCCACCTGCAGATCTACCCCGACGACCGGGCCGGCATCTTCCTCTCCCTCAACAGCAACGGCTCCGGCGCGCTCGACAGCCAGGAGCTTCGCGAGTCGATCGTGAACGGCTTCGCCGACCGCTACTTCCCCGCCGGTGACGACCAGCCGGGAACCACTGTGGACCCGGAGACCACCGCCACGCACGCCGCGCTGGCGGCCGGCACGTACGAGTCCTCACGAGCGATCCGGAGCAACTTCCTGACGGCGATCGGCCTGGTCGGTCGGACCACGGTCAGCGTCACCGACGGTAACCGGTTGCTGATGGTGCCGGGTCCACTCTCCGACTCCCCCGCCCGCTACGAGGAGGTGGCGCCCTGGGTCTGGCGTGAGGTCGGCGGGCAGCGCACGATCGCCATGCGGGCGAGCGACGACCGGGTCGAGGCGATCAGTTTCGACTCCGCGTTCACGTTGCTGCCCGTCGAGCCCGCCCGCGCCTCCGCGTTGGCTGTCCCGGTGCTGGCCGTGTCGACAGTCGTGCTGCTGCTCACCGTGCTGTCCTGGCCGGTCGGCGCGATCGTCCGCCGTCGACTGGGTCGCGCGCCCCGGGACCGGGCGGGGCGTACCGCGCGGATCCTGAGCCGCCTCGCCGTCGCCGGCACGCTGCTCGCGTTCGCCGGTTGGGTGCTGAGCATCATCAGCATCATGAGCCTGCAGGACGTTCCCGGTGGCGCCCTGCGCACCATCCAGGTG
>NZ_JAGPXZ010000947.1:0-2030 GCF_018070305.1 Micromonospora sp. M51
GGTTTCCCTATAATAGCTTAGGCGAACCGCGATGTTAATGGCCGGGACGGCGGATGCTGTGCGCTCCGGCCGTCCCGGGTGGTTCAGCAGCTGGTGCCGTTGAGTTTCACGGTGCCCGGCGCGCTGGCCGTGCCGTTGGCGGTGAAGCCCACGGTGACCGACCCGCCCGCCGGCAGCGACGGGGCGTGACTCGGGGCGGCGGCGGTGACCGTCGTGCCGGACTGCGTGACTGTGGCGTTCCAGCCACTGCCCAACGTCACCCCGGACGGCCAACTCCAGGTGACCGACCAGGGGTTCACCGCGCCCGAGCCGGTGTTCTTCACCGTCAACTCACCCTGGAAGCCGCCCTGCCAGGCGTTCACCTGCCGGTACGTGGCCGTGCAGGCGCCGGTCGGCGGGTCCGTCGGCCCACCCGTCGGGCCACCGGTCGGCCCACCCGTCGGCCCGCCCGTGCCACCCGACGGCGCGATCAGGTACGGCTGCAGAATCGCCTGCTTGGCGGTGTTGATATTGGTCCAGTCGTCCAACGCGATGCCGCCGGTGTCACCCGAGTTGGGGTTCCACGACCAGTAGGTGAAGGACATCCCGGTCACCCCGGTCCCGGTGTACGCCATCAACTTCTCCAGCCACACCTTGTCCTTCGGGTCGACAAGGGTGCTGCCGAACTCGCCCATCATGATCGGCGCGATGTTCTGCTTGTAGAGGTAACCGAAGTACTTGTCCCAGATGGCCGGCATGTTCGCCGGGTAGTCCGGGGCGTCGAACCAGGTCTGCCGGTACACCGAGGTCGCGTACTCGTGCGGCGAGTAGACCAGCCGGTTCGCCACGTTCAGCCGTACCGGGAACTGCCCCGCCTTCGACAGGTTGCCGCCCCACCAGCCGCAGTCCTCGTCATTGCTCGGGTCGTTGTCCCAGACGTTGGAGAGGCCACCGCTGGGGCAGCTCACCCCCTCGACGAAGATCAACCAGTTGGGCTGGACGCCGAGGATGGCGTTTCCGGCCCGCTCGGCGGCGAGCCGCCAGTCCCGGCTGGTGTCACCGCAGCCCCAGCACGCGCCGGTGGCCGCCGGGTTGGTGCCCTCCGCGTGCGGCTCGTTGTGCAGGTCGGCGCCGATCACCGTCGGGTTGCCCGCGTACCGCTGGGCGAGCATCTTCCAGTCGTTGATCCAGGTCGCCTCGGAGACCGTCGAGGTGTACCAGAGCGGCGACTGCCCGGCCGCCGTCGGCCGGTGCCGGTCCAGGATGATCCGCATGCCCTTGCTGCCGGCGTAGTCGATCACCTTGTCCAGGATCTGCAACGGCGACAGCCCGATCAGGTCCGGGTTGACGAAGTCGTTGATCCCACTGGCCGTCGCGCCCGGCTTCAGCGCGTCGTTCGAGTACGGCACCCGCAGCGTGTTGTAACCCAGCCGGGCCATCGTGTCGAGCTGCCCCTTCCACGGGTTGTTCGACCACAACCCGTGGAAGGTCTTGTTGTCGGTCTCCATGCCGAACCAGTTGATGCCGGTCAACCGGACCGTGGCACCGGTGCTGTCCACGATCTGGTTGCCGCTGGTGTGCAGATAACCGGTACCGGTGCCAGCGGCAACGGCCGGACTGGTGCTGGCGGCGGCGATGAACACGCCGGCCGCGACGGTGACGAGCGCGGTGAGCGCGCCGCCGAGAGCTTTGGGACGGAACATTCGAGCTCCACTTCGGAGGTCCGGCGCCGTCCAGTGACGACGCCGGCGGGCGGCCGTGCGCACGTCACGGTCCCTCAGGGGTACGCGGACAGTGCGCGACGGCCCATGTCACGCGGACGTGTCACTCGCGCAGGCTCACCGGCGACCCTCGACGGCGGTTGCTCCGCCTTCGTCGCCCTCGTGCCGGTGGCCCTACCTGACTCCGTCGCTCATTCTGATCAGCCCAGGTCAATGCGTCAACCTGCGCCCCCGCCCACCCCGCCCTGCCCCGCCCCGCCCCCGCCGTCCCGGCGCCGCCCACCCGTCTCCGCGGTCCCGCCTTCCGGCAAGATCCGCGCAACATCAGGG
>NZ_JAGPXZ010000948.1:0-2029 GCF_018070305.1 Micromonospora sp. M51
CCCTCTCCGGCGGGCAGAAGCGCCGCCTGGACGTGGCGCTGGGCATCATCGGCCGACCGGAGCTGCTCTTCCTCGACGAGCCGACCACCGGCTTCGACCCGGAGGCCCGCCGCGAGTTCTGGGAGCTGATCCGCGACCTCGCCGCCGCCGGCACCACCATCGTGCTCACCACCCACTACCTGGACGAGGCCGAGGCCCTCGCCGACCGGGTCGGCGTGATCGCCGGCGGTCGACTGGTGGAGGTGGCCGCTCCCAACCGGCTGGGCAATCGACAGGAGGCCCTCGCCACGGTTGCCTGGCGTACCCCGGAAGGGACAGTGGAGAGCGCGCAGACCGCGACGCCGACGGCCTTCGTGGCCGACCTCGCCGCGCGCCACGGCGGTGAGGTCCCCGGTCTCACGGTGACCCGGCCGACCCTGGAGGACGTCTACCTCACGATGATCGGACACTCGCGATGACGACCACGACGAAGCCGGCGACGCCGGTCACCGCGACCCGCGGCCGGCGGCCGGGCGCCGGCGCGCTCGCCCTGCGCCAGGGCCGACTGGAGATCACCCAGTTCCTGCGCAGCCGGGAGTCCGTCGTCTTCACGATGGGGTTCCCGGTCATCATGATCCTGATCTTCGCGTCGATCTTCGACGGGACGATCGGCGGCGGAGTGAAGTTCACCCAGTACTTCATCACCGGCATGATCGCGACCGGCCTGATGACGGTGAGCTTCCAGAACCTCGGTATCTGGATCCCCGTCGAACGGGATCGGGGCGTGCTCAAGCGCTACCGGGGCACGCCGATGCCGAAGTGGGTCTGGTTCGCCGGCAAGGTGATCATGGTGATCGTGATCGGCATCGCCGAGACGGCGCTGCTGCTGGCCTTCGCGGTGGCGCTGTTCGACCTCGACCTGCCGGGCACCGCCGGGAAGTGGCTTACCTTCGGCTGGGTCGCCGTGCTCGGGGTGACCGCGTGCACCCTGTCCGGCATCGCCATCTCGTCGCTGGCCCGCACCGCCCGCAGCGGCTCGGCGGTGGTCACCCCGGTCTCGCTGATCCTTCAGTTCATCTCCGGGGTGTTCTTCGTCTTCACCGACCTGCCCACCTGGATGCAGCAGGTGGCGGCGCTGTTCCCGCTCAAGTGGATGTGCCAGGGGCTGCGGGCGGTCTTCCTACCGGAAAGCTTCGGCGCCCAGGAGCCGGGCGGGTCGTTCGAGCTGGGCCGGGTGGCGCTGGTGCTCGCCCTGTGGTGCGTGATCGGCCTGGTGGTCTGCCTGACCACCTTCCGCTGGACCACCAAGCGCGACGGCTGAGCGGCCGGCCGGGGCGGTTGACCGCCCCGGCCGCCCCACCTCAGTACGTGTAGAAGCCCTTGCCGGTCTTGCGGCCCAGGTCACCGGCGGTGACCATCCGCTGGAGCAGCTCCGGCGGGAAGAACTTCTCGTCGGCCGTGTCGGTGTAGATGTTCTTCGAGGCGTGCAGCAGCACGTCCACGCCGGTCAGGTCGGTGGTGGCCAGCGGGCCCATGGCGTGCCCGAAGCCCAGCCGGCAGGCGGTGTCCAGGTCCTCCGCCGACACCACGCCGGACTCGACCAGCTTGACCGCCTCCATCACCAGGGCGGAGATCAGCCGGGTGGTGACGAAACCGGCGATGTCCCGGTTGACCACCACGACCGTCTTGCCGATCTCCTCGGCGAAGGCCCGCGCGGTGTCCAGGGTGGCGTCGGTGGTCTTGTAGCCGCGAACCAGCTCGCAGAGCTGCATCATCGGCACCGGGGAGAAGAAGTGGGTGCCGACGACCGCCTCGGGCCGCTCGGTCACCGCGGCGATCTGGGTGACCGGAATGGCCGACGTGTTGGTGGCGAGCACCGCGTCCGACTTGCAGATCTTGTCCAGGGCACGGAACACCTCGTGCTTGATCTCCAGGCGCTCGAAGACCGCCTCGACCACGATGTCCGCGTCCGCCGCCGCCTCCAGGTCGGTGGTCGGGGTGATCCGCGCCAGCGTCGCCTCGGCCTCGGACGCCTCGATCTTGCCCTTCT
>NZ_JAGPXZ010000949.1:0-2028 GCF_018070305.1 Micromonospora sp. M51
CGGCGCGCGCCGACGAGGGCGCGGCGGATGACGCGCTGAACGACGCGTCGCCGGCCGCCCGGGTGGCATCGCCGGCCGTGCCGGGGCCGACCGCGCCGACGAGCGCCACTGTCTACGGCGCGGAACCACCGGTGGACCTGCACAGCTCCACGTCCAGCCGGGACGACGCCGACGTTCCGCACGGGCTGCGGATCGCCGCCGCGTGGTGTTGGCGACTGATCGTGATCGGCGTGGTGGCCTGGGCCCTGCTGCGGATCGTCGGCACGATCAAGATCGTGATCATTCCGCTGGCCATCGCGCTGCTGCTCTCGGCGCTGCTCGCGCCGGCGGTGGGCTGGCTGCTGCGGATCCGGTTCCCCCGGTCGCTGGCGACCGCTGTGGTGCTGGTCGGCGGCCTGGCCGCGGTGATCGGCACGCTGACGCTGGTGGTCAACGAGTTCATTCGTGGCGTACCGGAGCTGAGCGAGAAGTCGTCGGAGGGTGTCCGGCAGATCCAGAACTGGCTGAAGACGGGGCCGCTGCACCTCTCGGACACTCAGCTCGACCGCTACATCGACGAGGCGCAGGCCTGGATCAACTCCAACACCTCCAATCTGACAAGTGGCGCCCTGAGCACCGCCGCGACGCTGGCCGAGGTGCTGACCGGCACGCTGCTGGTGCTCTTCGCGACGTTCTTCTTCCTGCGCGACGGCAACCGGATCTGGCGCTTCCTGGTCCGGCTGCTGCCGGTGGCCGCCCGGTGGAAGGTCGACGACGCGGGTCGTGCCTCCTGGCACACGCTCGGCGCCTACGTCCGCGCGACCGTGCTGGTCGCCTTCATCGACGCGGTCGGCATCGGCATCTTCCTGGTCGTCTTCGACATTCCGTTCGCCTTCCCGCTGGCCGCGCTGGTCTTCCTCGGCGCGTTCATCCCGATCGTCGGTGCGGCGCTCTCCGGCGGCGTGGCGGTGCTGGTGGCCCTCGTCGACAGCGGCCCGGTCACCGCGTTGATCATCCTTGGCGCGGTGATCGGCGTGCAGCAGATCGAGGGCCACGTGCTCCAGCCGTTGATCATGGGCCGGGCGGTCGCCCTCCACCCGCTCGCGGTGATCATCGGCATCGCCGCCGGTGTGGTGCTCGCCGGCATCACCGGCGCGCTGGTCTCCGTGCCGCTCATCGCGGTGCTGAACACCGCCGTCCGCAGGCTCGCCGCCCGGAGGGTCCCGGACACCCCGCCCGACGCCGTGGTGGTCGCCGCCCAGGCCCCCTAGCTCCGGGCGCGCCCGCGCCTTGTGCGCCCGGACCCGCTGGGTCACGCCGTCGACCGCCTGATCACGCACGAACATGGAAAAGAGTGGCCTCCCCTGTGCGGGAGGCCACTCTTTCCCTGTTGTAGCGCGATCTTGGCCGTGCGCCGTGCGCCGTGCGGCGGGGCGGCCCGGCGGAGGGCGGGGCGGCCCGGCGGAGGACGGCGGGGCCTGGCGGCGGGACGTGGCGCGAGGGGCGAGGGTGGACGCTGCGGGTCAGGACTTGGCCAGGCGCTCCAGGGCGCCGCGGGCCACCTCGGGGCGGGTCGTGTACCAGAACGGTGGCAGCGAGCGCCGCAGGAACGGCCCGTAGCCCCGGGCCGTCTCCAGCCGGGAGTCGAGCACCGCGACCACACCCTTGTCGCCGGTCGCCCGGATCAGCCGGCCGACGCCCTGCGCCAGCCGGACCGCCGCGATCGGCACGCTGACCGCCGCGAAGCCCGAACCGCCGCCCGCGTCCACCGCCGCCGCGCGGGCCGCCGCCAGTGGTTCGTCCGGGCGGGGGAAGGGCAGCCGGTCGATGACCACGAGCTGACAGGCGTCACCCGGCACGTCCACCCCCTGCCAGAGCGACATCACCCCGAACAGGCAGCTGGCGCGCTCCTCTCGGAAGCGACGCACCAGCAGCGGCAACGCCTCCTCGCCCTGGAGCAGCACCGGCAGGTCGGTCCGCGCGCGCAACAGCTCCGCCGCCTGCTGCGCGGCCCGCCGTGAGGAGAAGAGCCCGAGAGTCCGACCCCCG
>NZ_JAGPXZ010000095.1:0-12525 GCF_018070305.1 Micromonospora sp. M51
GGATGTCCGCGTCGCTGGCGACCGGGGCGGCGTCGTACACCGACTGGGCGACCACGCCGTCGCCACCGAGGCCGGCGTCGCCGGGCAGCTTCGGGGCGCTGCTGTCGCCGTCACCGCCGCAGCCGGTGGCGACGAGGGCCACCGCCACGGCGGTCGCGGTGAGGGCGAGCGAGCGCCGCCGGGTGAAGCTCTTCTTGAGGATTGACATGACACCCTCCCGTTGGGGGCTAGTGCTGGAGGATCTTGGAAAGGAAGTCGCGGGCCCGCTCGGTGCGCGGAGCTGCGAAGAATTCGTCGGGGGCGCCGGATTCGACGATGCGGCCGTCGTCCATGAAGACGACCCGGTCGGCGGCGCGACGGGCGAAGCCCATCTCGTGGGTGACCACGATCATGGTCATCCCCTCCTTGGCGAGGGAGACCATCACGTCGAGCACCTCGTTGACCATCTCCGGGTCCAGGGCCGAGGTCGGCTCGTCGAAGAGCAGCACCTTCGGTTGCATGGCCAGCGCCCGGGCGATCGCGGCCCGCTGCTGCTGCCCACCGGAGAGTTGGGCCGGGTGGTGGTTCGCCTTGTCGGCGATCCCGACGCGTTCCAGCAGGGCCATGGCCTGCTGCCGCGCCTCGGGACGGGCGATCCTGCGGACCCGGGTGGGGCCGAGGGTGACGTTGTCCAGCACCGTCTTGTGCCCGAAGAGGTTGAAGGACTGGAAGACCATGCCGACGTCGGCGCGCAACCGGGCCAGCGCCCGACCCTCGGCCGGCAGCGGTTCACCGTCGATCTCGATGCTGCCCTGCCCGGCCGTCTCCAGCCGGTTGAGGCAGCGGCACAGGGTCGACTTGCCGGAGCCGGACGGCCCCACCACGACGACCACCTCGCCGGCGGCCACCGTGAGGTCGATGTCCTTGAGCACGTGCAGCGGGCCGAACCACTTGTGCAGGCCGCGTACCGACACCATCGGTCGGTCCGCACCCGTCGTCCCCGGTGCCACCAGACGGCCCCACTTTCTTCGACTACCGAATCAAGTCGGCTTCATATCGAACCAACAGCGCCATCTAAAGGTAGCCAGGAAACTAAGTCAACCAGTTGCTTGAACAAACTGTGGATGCTAAGAACCTGACGTGACGATTGACGACGCGCCACGCGAAGCCCTCCGGGGCGGCCCTCGGGAGCTGCTGCGCTGGGTGGCCACCGGAGCGGCAGTCAGTCGTGCCGACCTGTCCCGGCTCTCCGGGCTGTCTCCGTCGACGGTCTCCCAGCGGGTCGAGGCATTGATCAACCAGGGGTTGTTGGAGGAGACCGGCGCCGGGCGGTCCCGAGGCGGACGCCGGCCGCGCCAGCTCGCCGTGCCCACCGGCGGCGCCGTGGTCGGCGCCATCGACCTCGGCGCGCACCACGCGCGCGTCGGCACGCTGGACCTCTCCGGGCGGGTGGTCCAGGCACGCACCCTGCCGGTCCGCATCGAGGAGGGCCCGGAGCAGGTGCTCGGTTCGCTGCTGGCCGAGGTCGCGGCGCTGGCCGCCACGCCCGGTGACCCGACGTCCGCCGGTCCCGTGTCGTCAGCCTCGACGGCGGACGGCGACCCGGGCGCGCTGCGAGGTCTCGGCATCGGCATTCCCGGCCCGGTGCAGCACGCCACCGGCCGGATCGTCAGCCCGTCCCGGATGCCCGGCTGGAACGGCTTCGACGTCGCCGCGTTCTGCGCCGGCCGGGTCGACGTGCCGATCATCGTGGACAACGACGCCAATCTGATGGCGCTCGGCGCGCACCGCACCGCACACTCCGAACTGGACCATGCCGTCTACATCAAGGCCGGCACCGGGATCGGCTCCGGTGTCATCTCCAGTGGACGGCTGCACCGGGGCGCGCAGGGGTCGGCCGGCGACATCAGCCACTGCCGGGTGGTGGCCGATCCCGCGCCGCTGTGCAGCTGCGGCAACGCCGGTTGCCTGGAGGCCGTGGCCAGCGGCGCGGCCCTGGTCACCGCGCTACGCGAGCAGGGCGTGACGGTCTCCGACCTGACCGGTGTGATCCGCCTGATCGACGACGGCGACCGGCACGCGACAGCGCTCGCCCGGCAGGCCGGCCGGGCCATCGGCGAGATCCTGGCCGTCGTGGTCAACTTCTTCAACCCGCAGGTGGTCGCCATCGGCGGCCGACTCGCCGACTGCGAACCGCTGCTGGCCAGCATGCGAGCCACCCTCTACGAGCGGTGCCTGCCGTTGGCCACCCAGACCCTGCTCATCGAGCGGGTCGCCACCAGCCAGGACGTCGGCATCACCGGTGCCGCCCACCTGGTGATCGACCACGTCGTGGCGGCCAACTGACCTCGCTCGTCCGCCACCGCACCGCGGGCTGTCGACGCCGATCGTCCTGACGTTTTCCTTACTCCTGGTCACCTAGCCTTCCAGCGTTCCTCACCTGACCGTGATCGACTCTGGAGGTTCTCACCGTGCGGATCAGCGGACGGATGCTCGTACCGATCTCGTTGGCGATGGTGCTGGCGACCGCCGCGTGTGGCCTGTCGGCGCGGGCTTCCGGGCAGGCCGAAGTCCCACGTTCCGGCCCGGCTGCCGGCAGCGCGGAGCAGAGTCCCGTCTCCAGCCCGACCCCGGAGATCCCAACCGACGAGGAGATTCCCACCAGAGCCGCCGGCACCTTCACCAGGGCCGCCGGCACCGGTCGCGTGATCGGCAGCGGCAAGAAGCGGGTGCGCTACAGCGTCTCGGTGGAGAAGGGCATCGCCTGGGGTGACATCCCCGCCTGGAAACCGGACCGGTTCGCCGAGAGCATCGAGCAGGTGTTGGCGGCACCGAACGGGTGGGCCACCTCGGCGCAGCACCCGGTCACCAACAAAGCCGTGAACCTGAGCCGGGCATCGTGGTCCTTCCAGCGGGTCGGCACCTCGAAGGCCGACGTCGACGTGCGGCTCGCGACACCCCGGACGGTGGACCGACTCTGCGGCGCCAGCGGCGTCGACACCGAGGGGGTCTACTCCTGCAAGTACGGCAAGACGATCATGATCAATCTGCGGCGCTGGCTCCAGGGTTCGCCGGGGTACCCGGTCACCATCGAGGAGTACCACGCGGGCGTGATCAATCACGAGTTCGGCCACTTCCTGGGCTTCGCCCACATGAAGTGCGGCGCTCTGGGCGAGCCGGGCCCGGTCATGATGACCCAGACCATCGACCTGGGCGGGTGCCTGCCCAACGTCAGTCCGTTCGTCGGCGACGGCCGGTTCGTCAGCGGACCGTGGGCGCCGTCCTGACCTGGTGATTCCTGACTGACCCCAGCCATGATCGACACGGGATCCTTGAACACGCGGTATCCGCGTCCACGCGTTACCCCGATATCACTGATCCCGTGTCGGTCATGCCAGTCAGGCAGTGCTCCAAGATCCGATCAGGTCGTGGTCAGGTCCTGCAGACCCTTGAGCATCTCGGCGAAGTCGGCGGTCTCCGCTGGCGGCGGCGACTCGATGGTCACCGCCTTGTCGTAGTCGGTGTAGTCGATCACCATGTCGCCCATCGCGCCCATCGCCAGGCCGGCCCGGCGCGGCCGGTACTGCTCGTCGACCCACAGGTCGATCTTCAGTTCCTTGACGCCCTGCGCGGCCAGCGCCTGCTCGGTGACGTCCCGACGCGCGGCGTCGATCTGGGCGAGGTAGGTCGCCACCGGAGTGGTGACGGTGTAGTGCACAGTTGGCACCCCGCTCACCGTCTCCTGCCCCACGACCGTCGTGCCCTCGATGGCGAGCAGCGTCTTGACCTGCTTGACCGGGTCGGCGTTCTCGAACTGCTTGGTGAAGCCCGTGCCCGTCAGCTCGCCCAGACCCGACAGGTCCATCTTCATCCAGCGCTTCCCACCCGTACGCGCGCGGCCCTCCTCCGGAATCTCGGTGAAGACCACGGCACCGATCATCCGGACGGTGGTCGTGGTTCCCTTCGCGTCGGTCATCGTCATGTCGGCCTTGAGCGGGTCACCCAGGTCCAGGACACCCCGCATCGAGATCTTCTCGCCGCCCATCGTGCCCGTCATCGTCACGGTCACCGAGTCGGTCTTGTTGGTGGTGTCGACGGCCTTCTGCAGGGATCCCTTGAGATCACTGGCCAGCAGTTGCAGGACGGTGGGCTGCTTCGGCGCCTCGGACTCGCCGGACGTCACGCCGCAGGCGGAGATCGCGAACGCGCTGAGCGCCGAGACCGCCACCAGCGTGGGCTTCTTCCAAACTGACACGTACCGACCTTCCCCCGTAGGAATCTGGGGAGATCCCCAGTAGACCGTCGACACGCTAGCCCACCCCGTCTATTCGAGGCACCGCCTTTGTCGACCGACCACCGTCGCCGCGGTGGTGGACGAGGCCGACCTGCCGTCGCTGTGGCTGGACCGGCAGTGGCGACTGCCGGAGGCGGTTGGCCGCACCGACGCGTGCACCGCCACGACGACGACGGCGTACGCCTCCTCGACGATGGTCCCGACCCGCGCGACGCCCCGATGGACTGAGGGTTGTCGGGCTGGCGGTCGGTTACTCCGGGACGCGGCGGTAGGCGCCGTCGCTGGCCGAGGTGGCCATCGAGGCGTACGCGCGCAGCGCCGCCGACACCGGGCGCTGCCGGTCGGTCGGGGTGTACGGCCTGTCGCGCTTCTCCTCGGCCACCCGGCGTGCCTCCAACTCGTCCTCCGGCACGTTGAGGGAGATCGACCGGCTCGGGATGTCGATGACGATCTCGTCGCCGTCGCGGACCAGGGCGATCATCCCGCCGGAGGCCGCCTCGGGGGAGACGTGCCCGATGGAGAGCCCGGAGGTGCCACCGGAGAAACGGCCGTCGGTGAGCAGCGCGCAGGAGCGACCCAGGCCGCGGCCCTTGAGGAACGAGGTGGGGTAGAGCATCTCCTGCATGCCGGGGCCACCCTTGGGCCCCTCGTACCGGATCACCACCACGTCCCCGGCGACCACCTGCTTGGCGAGGATCGCTGTCACCGCGTCGTCCTGCGACTCGTAGACCTTCGCCGGGCCCCGGAAGGTCAGGCAGTCGTCCGGCACGCCGGCCGTCTTCACCACGCTGCCCTCGGGCGCCAGGTTGCCGTGCAGGATCGCCAGCCCGCCGTCGGCGGAGTACGCGTGCTCGCGGTCCCGGATGCAGCCGCCGGCCGCGTCGGTGTCCAGCGACGACCAGCGGTTGGTGGTGGAGAACGGCTCGACGGTACGCACCCCGCCCGGGGCGGCGTGGAACAGCTCGACAGCGGTCGGGGTGGGGGAGCCGCCGCGCACGTCCCAGTCGGTCAGCCACTGCGCCAGCGAGGGGGAGTGCACAGCGTGCACGTCCCGGTTGAGCTGCCCGGCCCGGTCGAGTTCGCCGAGGATCGCCGGGATGCCACCGGCCCGGTGCACGTCCTCCATGTGGTACTGCGGGGAGTTGGGCGCGACCTTGGCCAGGCACGGCACCCGTCGGGAGATCGCGTCGATGTCGGCGACGCCGAAGTCCAGCTCCGCCTCGCGGGCGGCGGCGAGCAGGTGCAGCACCGTGTTGGTGGAGCCGCCCATCGCCACGTCCAGGGCGACCGCGTTCTCGAAGGCGGCCTTGGAGGCGACAGTGCGCGGCAGCACCGACTCGTCGTCGCCGTCGTACCACCGCTTGGCGATCTCCACGACGGTCCGGCCGGCCTCGACGAAGAGTGACCGGCGGGCGGCGTGGGTGGCCAGCGTCGAACCGTTGCCGGGCAGCGCGAGCCCGATCGCCTCGGTGAGGCAGTTCATCGAGTTGGCGGTGAACATGCCGGAGCAGGAGCCGCAGGTCGGGCAGGCGGAGCGTTCGATCTCACCGAGCTGCTCGTCGGTGACCGCCTCGTTCGAGGAGGCGATCATCGCGTCGATCAGGTCGATCTTGCTGTGCACGACGCCCTCGATCGCCATCGTCTTGCCGGCCTCCATCGGGCCGCCGGAGACGAAGACGGTGGGGATGTTGAGCCGCAACGCGGCCAGCAGCATCCCGGGGGTGATCTTGTCGCAGTTGGAGATGCAGACCAGGGCGTCCGCGCAGTGCGCGTTGACCATGTACTCGACCGCGTCGGCGATCAGCTCGCGGCTGGGCAGCGAGTAGAGCATGCCGCCGTGGCCCATCGCGATGCCGTCGTCGACAGCGATGGTGTTGAACTCCCGGCCCACCCCGCCGGCCTCGGCGACCGCGTCGGCGACCAGGCCCCCCATGTCCTTGAGGTGTACGTGACCAGGCACGAACTGGGTGAAACTGTTGGCGATGGCGACGATCGGCTTGCCGAAATCGTCGTCGGTCATCCCGGTGGCCCGCCAGAGGGCCCGGGCGCCGGCCATCGTCCGACCGTGTGTGGAAGTCCTCGACCGCAGCTCAGGCATGCATACCAGCATGACACCGCCGGCGCGCGGCCCCACCCGGGTATCTGCCGTGTCCCAACAGATGCACACTCAGCCCCCCACGACGTGCGCCCATCCGGCACTCTTGGAGGCGTGCATTTTCCACCGGGCATGGCCGCTGTCGCGGCGCTCAGCGGGCTCGTCGCCGCGGTGGCCGTCGTGCTGCTGACCGTCGTCCGGCGGCGGCCGGGGCCGCGTCGACCGGCGCACGTGCTGCTCGCGGCAGCCGCCGGGGGTGCCCGGATCAGCCTCCTGGCCGGGGTGGTCGCCGCGCTCAGCGCGACCGCCCAGTGGGCCCACGAGCAGGGGCAGCGCACGGGTTGGGCGACGCTGGTGGCGATCGGCACGGCGGTGAGCGGGCTGGCCTTCGCCGCCGGTCTGCTCCGACTGCCCGGGGTGGCCGCCACCGCGGCGGGAACGGCCCGGCTCGCCCTGGACGGGTTGGTCATTGCGGCGGCGCTGTGGTTCGTCGGTTGGGTGCTCTTCTCCGAGCCCACCCGGTTGCTCGGTGCCGCCACCCCGATGGCCTGCCCGGCGATCCTGGTGGCCACGGTGAGCGCGGCGCTCGGCGCCGGCCTCGCCGTGATCGTCGTCTTCCGGGCCGCCGCCCCACGGCGACGGCTCGCCGCGCTGTGCGCCGGCATCACCGCGGTGAGCTGCGGCGGGCTGGGGCTCAGCGCCGGGCTCTGCCAGGCCGGGCCGACCATGGCGCTGACCGGCGCGTCGCTGCTCGCCGCCGGCCTGCTGACCGTCGCGCTCGCCCTGTACCGGGCGGACCGGCCGGGGCAGGTCGACCTGGACCTGGTCGGTCGCGACGGCGAGTACGCCATCGCCCCGATGCTGGCGATGGCCGCCTCGGCGATGTACCACCTCGCCCAGGACGGCCGGTTCACCGCGGCCGGCATCGTGGCCGGCAGCGTCGAGGGTTTCGCCCTGGTGGCGCGGCAGTACCTCACCCTTCGCGACGTCCGGGGGTACGCGGGCCGCCTGGCCGAGCGGGAGGCGCACTTCCGGGAGTTGGCGCACACCGATCCGCTGACGTCGTTGGCCAACCGGCGCGGGCTGCTGCGGGCGCTGCACCACAACGCCGCGGACCGCAACCCGTGCGTGCTGCTCGGCCTCGACCTGGACGGCTTCAAGAACGTCAACGACATGCGGGGCCACGACGTGGGCGACGCCGTGCTGGCCGAGGTGGGCCGGCGGCTGCGCGGCAACCTGCGTCCCGGTGACGTGGCCGCCCGGCTGGGTGGCGACGAGTTCGCCGTGCTCATGCAGGGCCGGTCGGTCGAGGCGGACCGGGTCGCCGAGCGGCTCCTCGGGGTGCTCAACCGGCCGTACGACCAGCCGGAGGGGCCGGTCTTCCTGTCGGTGAGCATCGGGGTGGCCGACTGGGCCGACGAGCCGGACGTGGAGTTGCTGCTGCGGCACGCCGACCTGGCGTTGCGCTACGCCAAGCAGCGGGGCAAGAACCGGATCGAGCGGTACGACGCCGCGTACGACAAGCTGCTGCGCCGGCGGACGACGGTGGAGCACGAGCTGCGCGGGGCCATCGAGCGCGACGAGCTGCGGTTGGCCTTCCAGCCGGTGGCGTCGCTGCCGTCGGTGCGGCCGGTCGGCGCCGAGGCGTTGCTCCGCTGGCACCACAGTGAGCTGGGCAACGTCCGTCCGGACGAGTTCATCCCGCTCGCCGAGGAGTGCGGCATGATCGCTCCGCTCGGCGCCTGGGTGCTGCACCAGGCCTGCTACCAGCTCTCCCGGTGGCTGGCGGACGGGCACGACGTCTGGGTGTCGGTCAACGTCTCTCCCCGCGAGCTGCACGCCCCGGAGTACGTGGTCCAGGTCGCCGAGGCGTTGCGCGCCCACCACGTGCCGCCGCAGCGGCTGGTGCTGGAGGTCACCGAGCACGCGGTCGCCACCGACCTGGACGAGCTGATCCGGCGGCTGACCGCGCTGCGGTTGACCGGTGTCCGGATCGCGCTGGACGACTTCGGGGCCGGTTACTCGTCGCTGGGGCAGCTGCGGCGGCTGCCGATCGACATCCTCAAGATCGACCACAGTCTGGTCGCCGAGCACGAACCGGTCCGCCCGGTCGACCAGGACGGCCCGGCCTTCGCCCCGATGGTCGACATCGTCATGCGACTGGGCCATCAGCTGGGGCTGGAGGTGATCGCCGAGGGGGTGACCACCCCGACCGAGCTGGCCGCCGTGGTGGCCGCCGGCTGCCGGTTCGGCCAGGGCGCGCTCTTCGGCTGGGGGGTGCCGGCCGAGCACCTGGAGGCGATGCTGGAGGCGGCCACGTCCCCGGGTGCGCGTCCCACCGCGGTGCCGGCGCCACGTCCCGCTCCGGGCGGGTCCGGGCAGCTCAACCCGTCTGCCGATGGCGCGTCGCCGGCCGACGCGCCGACCTCCGTTAACCAACATGTGGGATCAGTTGACTCATCGCGTGAGATGCGTCAGGCTTAGCCGCATGTCGTCGTACCGGTCGCTGCGAGTACTTACCTGAGCGCACTCTCCCTCACCGAGAGTGCGCTGGCCCCGTGCATCTGCACGAGGGCCGTTTTTATTGCCATCGGAACCTGGCGAAGCGGGCCGCGCCCGCGTCGCATCGCTTGACTAGCCACCAGCCACTCCAGCCGAAGGCCAGAACCGCCATGACGAGACCCACGCCCGAGACCCTCGCCCACACCGCCCGCCGGGCCCGCGCGGCCGCCGACCCGACCCTCGACGTCGACCAGGCCGGCACGCGCACGGCCACCCCGGCCACCCCGGCGGTACGGCCCGCCGCCGCGACCCAGGTTTCCGGGGCCGGCTCGCTCGTGCGGTCCCTTGAGGCGCTCGACGTCGACGTCGTCTTCGGCATTCCGGGCGGCGCGATCCTGCCGGCGTACGACCCGCTCTACGACTCGACGGTCCGGCACATCCTGGTGCGGCACGAGCAGGGCGCGGGGCACGCGGCGACCGGTTACGCGCAGGCCACCGGCAAGGTCGGCGTCTGCATCGCCACCTCCGGCCCGGGTGCGACGAACCTGGTCACCCCGATCGCCGACGCGTACATGGACTCGGTGGCGATGGTCGCGATCACCGGTCAGGTGGCCCGCCCGTCGATCGGCACCGACGCCTTCCAGGAGGCGGACATCCAGGGCATCACCCTGCCGATCACCAAGCACAACTTCCTCGTGCAGAACGCCGAGGAGATCCCCCGGGTGCTGGCCGAGGCGTTCCACCTGGCCAGCAGCGGGCGACCCGGCCCGGTCCTGGTCGACATCCCCAAGGACGTGCTCCAGGCGCCGACCACCTTCTCCTGGCCGCCCACGCTGGACCTGCCCGGCTACCGGCCGACCCTGCACCCGCACGGCAAGCAGATCCGGGAGGCGGCGCGGCTGATGGCTGGCGCCCGACGGCCGGTGCTCTATGTCGGCGGCGGCGTGCTCAAGGCCGGTGCCACCGACGGGCTGCATCGGCTGGCCGAGCTGACCGGCATCCCGGTCGTCACCACGTTGATGGCGCTCGGGGCGTTCCCCGACTCGCATCAGCAGCACCTGGGGATGCCCGGCATGCACGGCACCGTCGCCGCGGTCTACGGCCTGCAGAAGGCGGATCTGATCGTCGCGCTGGGCGCGCGTTTCGACGATCGCGTCACCGGCAAGCTGGACTCGTTCGCCCCGGACGCGGCTGTGGTCCACGCGGACATCGACCCGGCGGAGATCGGCAAGAACCGGCACGTGGACGTGCCGATCGTCGGCGACGCCAAGCACGTCATCGACGAGTTGATCGTCGCGGTCAGCGCCGAGCGGTCGGCGGGGCGTACCGCCGACCTCGGTGACTGGTGGACGCAGCTGAACGACCTGCGCGACCGTTACCCGCTGGGCTACGACGAGCCGTCCGACGGCACGCTGTCCCCGCAGTACGTGATCAAGCGACTGGGCGAGATCGTCGGCCCGGACGCGATCTTCGTGGCCGGGGTGGGTCAGCACCAGATGTGGGCGTCGCAGTTCATCTCGTACGAGAAGCCGCACACCTGGTTGAACTCCGGCGGTCTCGGCACGATGGGTTATGCGGTGCCGGCGGCGATGGGCGCCAAGGTCGGCAAGCCGGACACGGTGGTCTGGGCGGTGGACGGTGACGGCTGCTTCCAGATGACCAACCAGGAGTTGGCCACCTGCGCGCTGGAGGGCATCCCGGTCAAGATCGCCGTGATCAACAACGGCAATCTGGGGATGGTCCGGCAGTGGCAGACGCTCTTCTACAACGAGCGTTACTCCAACACCGAGCTCGGCACCCACAAGCACCGCATCCCCGACTTCGTCAAGCTCGCCGAGGCGCTGGGCTGCGTCGGGCTGCGCTGCGAGAACGCCGCTGACGTGGACAAGACCATCGCCGCCGCCATGGAGATCAACGACGCGCCCGTGGTGATCGACTTTGTGGTCGGCAAGGACGCGATGGTCTGGCCGATGGTCGCCGCCGGCACCAGCAATGACGAGATCATGTTCGCCCGTGGCGTCCGCCCGGTCTTCGACGAGGATGACATCTGATCATGACTATGCATACGCTTTCGGTGCTGGTGGAGAACAAGCCCGGCGTGCTCGCCCGGGTCTCCGGCCTGTTCTCCCGGCGTGGGTTCAACATCGACAGTCTCGCCGTCGGCGAGACCGAGAACCCGGACGTCTCCCGGATCACCATCGTGGTCAACGCGGAGTCGTCCCCGCTGGAGCAGGTCACCAAGCAGCTGAACAAGCTGGTCAACGTGCTCAAGATCGTTGAGCTGGATCCGCAGGTCTCGGTTGCCCGGGAGTTGCTGCTGGTAAAGGTTCGCGCCGACCGGGCCGCGCGCTCGCAGGTGCTGGAGACCGTCAACCTGTTCCGGGCCCGGGTGGTCGACGTCGCACCGGACACGCTGACCATCGAGGCCACCGGCACCCCGGACAAGCTCGACGCGCTCCTGCGCGACCTCGAGTCCTTCGGCATCAAGGAAATGGTCCAGTCCGGGCTGGTGGCCATCGGACGCGGCTCGCGTTCGATCACCGCCGGTCCCGCGCTGCGGGCCGCCTGACCGGCCGCCGGTCGGCCCCGGCGGGCCGCCCCGGAAATTCCTCCGCACAGACCACGACGGGCCGCACCGGCCGTCGTACGAAAGGGAAGTTCTCATGAGCGTTGAGGTGTACTACGACGACGATGCCGACCTCGGCCTGATCCAGGCCAAGAAGGTCGCGGTCATCGGTTACGGCAGCCAGGGCCACGCCCACGCGCTCTCGCTGCGTGACTCCGGCGTCGACGTGGTGATCGGTCTGCCGGAGGGCTCGAAGAGCCGTCCCAAGGCTGAGGAGCAGGGCCTGCGGGTCGTCACGCCGGCGCAGGCCGCCGCCGAGGCCGACGTGATCATGGTGCTCGCACCGGACACCGCCCAGCGCGGGATCTACGCGGAGTCGATCGCCCCGCACCTCACCCCCGGCAAGGCGATCTTCTTCGGCCACGGCTTCAACATCCGGTACGGCCTGATCAAGCCGCCGGCCGAGGTGGACGTGGCGATGGTCGCGCCCAAGGGCCCCGGCCACCTGGTCCGCCGCCAGTACAGCGACGGCAAGGGCGTGCCCTGTCTCGTCGCCGTCGAGCAGGACGCCAGCGGCAACGCGCTCGCGCTCGCGCTCGCCTACGCCAAGGGGATCGGCGGCACCCGGGCCGGCGCGATCAAGACCACCTTCACCGAGGAGACCGAGACCGACCTCTTCGGCGAGCAGGCGGTGCTCTGCGGCGGTGCCTCGGCGCTGGTGCAGACCGGCTTCGAGGTGCTCACCGAGGCCGGCTACGCCCCGGAGGTCGCCTACTTCGAGTGCCTGCACGAGCTGAAGCTGATCGTCGACCTCATGTACGAGGGCGGCATCGCGAAGATGCGCTACAGCATCTCCGACACCGCCGAGTACGGCGACCTGTCGCGTGGCTCGCGCATCATCGACTCCCGGGTCAAGGACGAGATGCGCAAGATCCTGGGTGAGATCCAGTCCGGCGAGTTCGCCCGCGAGTGGGTCGCCGAGGACGAGGCCGGCCGGCCCAACTTCACCAAGTGGCAGGCCGAGGGTGCGGCGCACCCGATCGAGGAGACCGGCAAGAAGCTGCGCGGCATGATGAGCTGGGTTGACCG